>CAMSEX010000038.1 GCA_947057875.1 uncultured Clostridium sp. | reverse complement strand
CAAGTGGAAATCAAAATTTTAACAAAACCAAAATATCCTGGTAAACTACATGTAGTTACTGCTTGATACATCATATAGCTAATTGCTAAAATTGGCAAAATATATGCTACCATACGTGGAAACCATTTGGTTTCTTTTTGCATAGCACCAAATAAATAAATGAGCATATAAATCTGAATGGTACCAAGTGCAATAGTTGCTCTTGGCGCAGTTGTCATAGACATCAAACTGCATTTTGCTAATATTTCTGGAAAGCCCCATTTGCACCAAACCGTCAAAAATAAGCTGACTATAATTGTTGGAAACAAGAATTTCCAATGTTTTTTGTCTTTGTGATTGAAAATGATATAGACAATTGAAAGCAGAATTGGCAATGGATAAAATGACAACATACTTGAGGCTTCACATGGATTTGGACAATATTTGTAAGCAAAAAACAAATTATAAAAATACGCATACAAAATTGTGGCTCCACCACCAACTTCGCGTCTTTCGCCTGGATAATCCGTGTTCATAATGGCGGCTATGGTATCTCCTGACAAGCTAAACCAGCGTACTAACAAACCACCTACGCAAAGCAAAGTTACAGCAATTGTCGCACAATCAAACCAATTGATTTTGTAACCATTTTTGAAATTCTTTATCATCATCCAAATAAAAATCGCTAAAAATACATACGCAAATGAAACTTGCCATGCTGGGTACAAAATAAAAATATAAGAAGTGATTGCCACAATTTCTCCAAGTCCACATAGAATTTTCGTACTTTTTTTGTTTGTTTCCATAAATTTGTTAAGTAAAAGTAAAATAATTTGTCCCCAAATTAAAGTATCCATGCAATACCACCATTGTGTAGCACTTGAAAACGTTATCATGAGCATACCACACAAAGAAATTCGTTTTTTGCCATTTGTTAAAAGCATGCACATTTCAAATGAACCAAGTAGCATTGCTATAAGGCGAATATACCAATAGAAACTTAAACCTCTGTCATTTCCAAGTAATAAAAACATGATTTGAAATGGTTTACCAATCATTAAAATATCTTTAACTGGACTATTTACAAGAGTGAACATATCTGTTTTTGTACCACGCAATTCGTCATCAAAGTACTGAAATTGGTCAGCTCCTACACCTTGTGACAAAATATACAAAGTAGAAGTTGCCCATTCATCAGTTCTTACCATTCTAGCAAAACCGAAGTAGCGGATGAAAACGATTATCATCCGAATTGGTTTGAAATTGGTCATTAAAATTTACAATAGACGAACCTGATAATTTAAACAACATAACAAAAACAAGAAATCCTGCTGCTAATTTATAACGATGCTTATAAATCCATTCATACAACTTATTTAATTTTAGCACAAAATGCAATCCTACAAATGTGAAAATCATAGCTACCAACAACATTCTTGTTTTGGAGTCATATGATTGGTCAATATATTTGGTATAAAAACTATATTCAAAAATCACGCTTGCAAAAATTGCTAAAATGACAACAATTGTCAATTTTACTTTTGTGTAGTTTTCTTTATTTAAAAAATTTTTTATTTTTTCCAATTTATTCCTCCTACCATTTGATATCAATCTTTAGTTTATCTACCATAAAACGATATGCCCACACATAAATCTCTGGTAATTTCAAGCGATAAAGTAAATGCACACCCCAAATGGCAATAAATTTTATACCTTTTGGGAAACAATGCGAAATTTTAAAAAATTTCGATTTTCGCCAAGTCGGAAAATGCTCATCTAAATAAGCAGTTACTCCTTTTAACATTTGATGCATATTGACCGTTTTATCATAGGAAACCATATACATCCACGAAATCCCCAAATGCAAAAAAGCCATTTCATCTAAACAATATTTGAATTCTTTATAAATGCCTTTTTGTATCGCATGCTCTTTGGTTACTAATAAATATTTTTTCAAATTATCAATATCTTGCTTGTTCATATTATGAATTTGCGAACTAGAGCGTAAATAATAATGATACAAAACATCTGGTATAAACGTTAATTTCTTGACACCATTCATGTAGGAATGAATGAGAAATAAAGTATCATTGCAACCGCGAAATGGTAAAAATTCAGCCTCTTTTACTTTTTCTAAACGATAAATTTTATTCCACAAAGATGGATTCGCATACACTATAAAATCATCTTCAAAATCGACTTCTTTATTCATGGTTCCATACTGTGTCATTTCTGTTGCCACCGTTTTTCCAGTGTCCAAATCCACACGGTCATAACCACAAAAAGCAATATCTGCATCATTTTTTTGAGCTGCTTCATATAATTTTTCTGCCCATGTCACTTCGGGAACATCATCATTGTCCATAAAGCCAACATATTCACCTGTGGCTTTTTTTAAACCATAGGTACGTGCAGACCATTCTCCGCCATTTTCCTTATGAAAAACTTTAACTTTTTCTGGATATTTTTCCGCATATTCATCAACAATTTGAGACGAAGCATCTGTTGAGCCATCGTCTACACAAATAATTTCGATTTCTTTTAAAGTTTGAGCAACTAATGGCTCTAAACATCTTCGTAACAACTTTTCTGCGTTATACACTGGAACAACAATGGATACTTTTATATCACTCATTTTATTTATTCCTTTCTAAATTTAACCTATGTTCGCAATCAATTAATCTCATTTCAAAAGTTTGTTTTGATGTTTTGATAATGTTATCTAATATTAAGCCAGAAAAAAGTGACTGAAGTGTACATACAAAAAGTAGCATACTCACAATAATAGATGGCACTTTAATTTCTCCTGTTTGGAAAAGCGCCATAACGGCTGGCACAAAGAAAAGCAAACCTAAAATTGCCATAACTCCTGCAATAATGGAGAAAAAACTAAGTGGCTTATAATTTTTGTATAGTGAGAAAATTGTTTGCATCACTTTGACACCATCTGAAATTGTATTTAATTTTGATTCGCTTCCGTTCTGGTCTATCACGATATTCAATAATCACATTTTTGATTTTCAAATTCTTATCTAAACTATGTATGGTCATTTCGTTTTCTAGCTCAAATCCCTTTGACATAACTGGAAACGTTTTTACAAAGCGGTAACTAAATGCTCTATAACCAGTCATAACATCACGAATATCGCTGTTGTAGATTGTATTAATCAGTACACGAGTTAGCACATTTCCAAATCCATGAAAACGTCTCTTATTTTCTGTAAAATAGGTAGAAGAAAGTCTGTCTCCAATTACCATATCCACATTTTCGTTTAGCACACAATCAATCATTTCACGTGCATTTTCCGCAGGATAGGTATCATCTCCATCTACCATAATATAGCTTTCGCTATCTATTTCACGAAACATAGTTCTAATGACATTTCCTTTTCCTTGCTTGGTTTCAGTTTTCACAATCGCTCCAGCTTCTTTTGCAATTTCAGCTGTTTTATCTTTTGAATTATTGTCATACACATAAATTTTAGCTTCTGGAAGCTCTCTTTTAAAATCTTCAATTACTTTTTGTATTGTTTTTTCTTCATTGTAACATGGTATTAGAACTGCTATTTTATCCATTTTTTCTCCTCTTCTTTCTTCTATATTTTATCTATTTTCCCTTATTTCTTCATGCATATCCTTCTTTTTAAATATCCACAATTTACTGAAAATAAAGTTCAAAATAATCACAATCACATTTGAGATGATTTTCATTAACATGTAATTAAATTGCAAATGTGTCACAAAAATATTCATCATAATAACTTCTATAATAGCTGTCACAATTCTGCACCCAACAAAAGATAAAATCTCTTGCAACAATTCTTTTATTGTATCTTTTCTTGAAGCAAAAACATATAATTTATTGGTTACATAAGCAAAAATCCAAGCTACCAAAATTGCAATAATGGTACTTAAATTTACTTTCCATTGTTCTGGCAAACTAGCCAATACCACATAATAAGTTAATGCTGCTGTTACAATATTGACCATTGTTGACAAAATACCGAACACCAAATAGCGCATACCTTCCCTATGTTCTTCATATATATCGGCTAATTTTTCTAATTTGATTTTTCTTAAAATCTGCAAACAAAATGCTTCTAATTGATCAATCATTTTTTCTCCTTAATTATGATTTAACCGTAAAATTGCAATCTTTACGTGAAAAATTTTCATTATAATATGGGTCACCTTGTTGCAAAAAGGTTTTCCATTTTTGTTGAAAATTCTTTTTTTCCTGCTCAAATCTTGCTTTTTTCTCTGGTGTATCTTCTAATCCACGCGTTTTCGATTCATTATGAATTAATTCCACATAAGGATTATACACTACCCTGTAACCTTTTTCAAGTATTTTTAGACAAAAATCCACATCATTAAAGGCAACTTTAAATAATTCTTCATCCATAAAACCGACTTCTTCATAAATTTCACGTCTTGCAAACAAGCATGCACCTGTTACTGCAATTACATTTCTTGTAGCTGCTTCTCTGGCATAATAGCCATGTTTCCCAAATGGTAAATTAACCAATAAATTCGCAGCTGTTCCTTGAATTCCAATCGCAATTCCAGCATGTTGAATAGATTTATCTGGATAATATAATCGCCCTCCAACTGCCCCAATTTCCTTGTTTTGCGCATATCCAATTAGCAACTCTAACCAATTTTTTGCCAAAACTTGTGTGTCATTATTCAGTTGTAAAATAAAATCTCCTGTGGCATTTTTGACACCAAAATTGATTAATTTTGAATAATTAAATTCTTTTTCTTGGCACTCAAGTACTTTTATTTTTGGATTTTCTTGTAGTTTTTTGTAATACTCAAATGTTTTAGGGTTGTCACTGTTATTTTCAATCATCAAAATTTCATAATTTTCATAAGTAGAATTTTTTAAAATAGAGGTAATACATTTTTTCAATGTTTGGTAATTATCTTTATTGGGGATTAAAATGGAAACTTTTGGAGTCCCTTTTATTTCAAATTTTATTTGATAAATTCCCGGTACTTCGCCTGGATTTTCCACTTTTGCCTCTTTGCAACTTCTCTTCAAATGCTCTTCTACTACTTTCAATCCTGCCTCATATGCATATAATTTGCTATCTGCCACATTAGCTGTCGAATTTTTCGTTGTTCGCCAATGATATAAAATTTTTGAAATATGAGCTATTTTTTTTGTACTTTCCGCTGCTCTTAAAAGATAATCAAAATCTTGTGCTCCATCAAAACGATTATCTAACTCTCCTATTTTTTCTATTAATTCTTTTTTTAATACTACAAAATGCGTAATATAATTATTACATTCTAACGTTTCTGGCGAAAAATCTGGTTTAAAATAGGGCTCAAAACGATTTCCTTTTTCATCTATTTTATCCTCATCTGTATAGATAAACTCCACATTTGAATTCTCATTGATTGTTTTTACTACTTCATACAAGGCAAATCGAGGCAAACAATCATCATGGTCCAAAAAAGCAATAAAATCTCCTTTTGCCATCTTGATAGCTTCATTTGTATTTCCTGAAATCCCTTTGTTTTCTCCTAAAAATCGATACTTGATTCTACTATTACTGCTACATAATGCAAAAATGGTATAATTTCTCTGCTCACTTCCATCCGCCAAGCAAAGCTCCCAATTGCTATATGTTTGTAGCAACAAAGAATTGAGTAATTCTAAAAATAAATTTTCATCTGGATTATACATAGGAACCACAACACTTATTTTAGGCTCCTTTTCAAATTTCTCTTTTTTTTGTAATTCTAATTCTGACTCATTTGGTTCATTTTGTAAAATCCAATTTTGATACAATTCCTGTTCCGATACTTGGTTCCTATTTTCTAATTTTAATATTTTTACAATTACTTTTTTGATGGTTTTTAAAATGCCATATCGTTTGATATAATACCCCATTCTTTGCAATTTATATTTCATAAAATCTCCTTATTTTTCATGATTAATTCTAACTCTTTTCATATGATAAACTTCTGTATCCAAACTCAAATTAATGTTATAATATGGGTCTCCTTCATCTAAAAAATTTTGCCATTTTTCTTTAAAAGTATTAATTTCCCCTTGAAATCTCTTGATTTTTTCTGGTGTATTTTCCTCACCTCTACTTTTAGACTCATAATGAACAAATTCAATATACGGATTATACACAATTAAATAGCCTTTTTCGCGAATTTTTAAACAAAAATCCACATCATTAAACGCAACTGCCAATTTCTCATCCATGTAGCTCACTTCTTCATAAATACTTTTTGGAGTTATCATACAAGCTGCTGTTACAGCACTCAAATTCTGAATCATGCTTTCTTGCGCAAAATAACCATGTCCTTCTTTTGGAATGCTCTTAAAACGATTTCCCGCAACTCCACCAAGACCAACTATAATACCAGCATGCTGAATCGTCTCATCTGGGTAATACAATTTTACGCCAACTGCTCCCACATCTTCTCTTTGCACAAATCCAAGCATCATTTCTAACCAATTCGGAGTTAGCAATTCTGTATCATTGTTGAGCTGAATGACATATTCTCCAGAACAATTTTCAACTCCAAAATTAATAATTCCTGAGTAATTAAACCCTGTTTTTGGATATTTTACCACTTTGATTTTTTCATTTTTCTCAAGCTCTTGATAAAAAGCAAAAATTTCTTCTGTTTCACTATTATTTTCCACAATCACAATCTCATAATTTACATATGTAGTTTTATTAAGGATAGAATGAAGGCAAACTTCCAAAATTTCTTTTCCGTCCTTGTTTGGTATAACAATTGAAACTTTTGGATTGCCTTTTACTTTATAATCAATTCGATAGATTCCTGGAATTGCTCCATTGGATACTTTTCCTACCAAATTCATTCTTTTTAAATGTGCTTCTAAAGCCTTGATTCCATTATCAAAAGCATAATTTTTCGCTCCACTATTTTCCATTGCTGTAGAATTTTTATGCACACGCCAATGATACAAAATACGTGAAATATGCTTAATATTTTCTGGTTTTACCATCTCTGACATTCTCAAAAAAATATCATAATCTTGAGCACCATCAAATGCTGCTTGAAAGCCACCTAGTTTTTCCATTAATTCTTTTTTAAAAATGCTAAAGTGACAAATGTAGTTTTGGCATCTCAAGGTATCTGGTGAAAATTCAGGCTTGAAATAGGCATCAAAACGATTCCCATTTTGGTCAATTTTGTCTTCATCTGAATAAATAAATTCTGCTTCTGGAAATTGATTTATCATTTTTACTACTTCATACAAGGCATACTTGGCCAAAACATCATCATGATCTAAAAGCGCAATATAATCGCCTGTTGCCATTTTGATTGCTTGATTTGTATTCTCTGAAATCCCTTTATTTTCATTTAAAAACTGATATTTAATTCTTTCGTCTTTTTCCAAAATTTTATATAACTTTTCATTTTGTGTTTCGCTTCCATCTGCCAAGCAAAGTTCCCAATTGCTATACGTTTGTTGTTTCACAGAATGAACTAGCTCTTTCAAAAACTTTTCTTTGGTGTGATACATCGGAACCACAATACTGATTTTGGGCATATTTTTAAATCTCTTTTTGGTCTGTGCCTTGATTTCCCAATCGCGTACCTCGTTACTATGAATCCAATCGCCATAATCTCCATAATTGACATCTCGCTCACCTTTTAAAATACGCATCAACTTTCGTGTTCCAACACGAAAACACTTCAAAATTGTTTTGAACAAACCATATTTTTTGACATAAAACTTGACTTGATTTTTGATATGATGTGTATCAATCATACTTTCCCCCTTATTTTTTCTTTATGAATTTTTTTACATTTTTGGCAAATTGCCAAATCTTGGTATTCTGCTTTTTCTGAAATCTCTCTACCAAAAAATGATATCGATTTTTATAATCCTGAAGTTCTTTTAATTCTGCTCCCATATTAATTTGCAAAACACGCAAATCATAAACATCTGTTTTACGTTGTAAATCATCTACTTTTGTTGTACAAACCGCTTCTTTTTTAGCATCCCCACTTTTGGCATAAATTTCCTCATATTCCTTTTGCATTTTTTCTACTGTTTTAAACTGATACTTTTCAAAATTATTTTTGATGATTTCATATTCTTTTTTATTTTCTTTAATTTCTTCTATTTTACTCAAAATCTCCTTTGGCGAACTTCCGAACGTCTATAATCCAACCGCAATTGATCGTGGTTTACACGTTCTGTAATGGCACCAATATTGTAAACCAACACTGGAACTTTTGCCATATAACTTTCCGTTAATGTGTAAGAATAAGTCTCTGGCCAAATCGGAAATAAACACACCAAATCAATTTGATAATTTGTCAATAATTGTGGCAATTCGCCTCTTTGATAGCTTCCATGATAGGTATAATTTTGAGTATTATTTTCCAAATCTTCATCAAACGTTTTTCCAAATAAATGAATTTTTATTTTTTCATTTGCATTCTGCTTGATTAATTCCTTTAAAATTTCACTTCCTTTATGCTTTTCCATGGCACCGACAAAGGCAATATCAAATGTTTCTTTTGGCTCTTTCTTCCCTTTGATTTCACACACCTTTACCCCATGTTCTACGACATCTATTTTCAAATCAGAATAGGCTTGCAAAAACAATTTTTTTGTATTTTCTGAAGGTGCTATTATTTTATCACATTTCTGCAACATTTGATAACATTTTTCTCTCCATTTATCTAACACATTTTCATTAATTTTGTGTTTCTGAGTAAAACATTTTTTGCATTCTTCAGAATTGATTTGACTACAAAATTTCCCATTATTTACCATATTAATCGACGGACATAATAAATACAAATCATGCAAGGTAACCACGAAATATGCGCCATATTTTTTTGCTATTTCAGCTACATCAAATGTTTGAAATAAAAAATGATGACTATGTACAATATCAAAATGAAAACTCTCAAATAATGTCTCCAAAACATTGCAATAGGTTTGCTCGTGAAAATTCAATTGTCCATACATACCAAGTTCTGTTTTGATATTGTAAATCAATTTGCCAATGTTTTTTGTGTACAAATAAACCGACAGTCTTGATAAATCATTTTTACTAGGACATACTACAAAACAAGCTTCTTCCTCACGCATCTTTTCGATGATATCTTTCATATGTAGAGAGGCTCCACCAGTCATTTCCATATTTTCTTCCCATTCATTCACAAGAAACAAAATGCGTTTTTTCCCATATAATTCGCTATTAATTCTGACATTATCTTGAATATCTTTCAAAGGATTTACATGAATAAAATGGTCTGTTTTAAAGGTCCCAATGGGATGTTTTTCTTGCAATTTTTTCATATGATTTTGGATTGTTTCAAAAGACTGTGTGCCTTTGTGATACACAAAAGTATTATCACACAAAACATGAATATATCCACGATTTAGCGCACGATAACAAAAGTCATTTTCTTCGCCATAACCTTTTCCAAAAGTTTCACTATCGAAAAATCCAATTTCATTTAGGACTTTTCTTTTAATCAACATACAAAAACCATTGGCTGTCGTCAATTCTGGAAAACGATTTAAGGAACAACTTTCAATCATTTTTGCATATTCTTCTACTGTCATATTTTCAGGTAGTTCATTGTCCATTCCAAAATTGGGTACCGAGCAAATTGTTCCATTATTGGTCAATGGCGTAACAGTAGCAATATATTCATTTTGGTTGCTACATTCAATCATTTTTTCTAGCCAATTTTCCGTTACCTCTGTGTCACTGTTGAGTAAAACAATATCATTTTCACTATAACACATACCACGATTAACTGTCTTAACAAAACCCAAATTTTCTTCATTATCTAACACAACAATATTTTTATCTGGATTTTCTTGCACACTTTTTTTTAAAACTGGTAAAATTCGCTCATCGATACTTTTATCATTGATTAAAATCAACTGATGCTCTGTTAAATCAGTATATTTTAAAACAGATTGGATACACGATTTTGTGTATTCATACGCATTATAAATTGGAATAATGATGTCTGTTTTTGGCATCCTATTTTCTCCTTTTTTTCAATTTTCTAATCAGTTTAATCACACGCATATTTTCATAATAAACAATTGTATCTTGCTTTTGTTTTACTTCTTGTTTTATTCTTTCTATTTCCAAATCTTTTTGTGCATTGATACTTTCTAAAACATGAATATATTCTTCTTTTCTTTTTTCTTCTAATAATAATTCTTTAATGTAACTTTCATTAGAATCTGTAATACAATGATTCATTTTTTCTAGCTTTATAACGCCACCAGATTTTTGACGAACTGCTTGATAGATTTTTTCATAATCTCCCTGCATTTGAGCAACTGTTTTTAACTGAAAATTTTTAAAATTTGTTTTTACTTTTTCATACTCTTTTTTGTCATTTTTGATTTGATTAATTTTATCCCAAATTTCATCTGAAGTAGCATTTTTAT
>CAMSEX010000037.1 GCA_947057875.1 uncultured Clostridium sp. | reverse complement strand
TACACTATAACCTACACTCTTTCCCTACACGACGCTCTTCCGATCTTTTATGCTGTTGCATTGGACAGTACAAATCAAGCTGGAATAACAGCTACTTGTCAGATTAGTACAATTGATAATTTATCACCTCAAATTATAGACATAAGAAATGAAGTAATTACAACAAGTAGTATAGAATTAACAGTAAATGCAGAAGATAGAGAAGATTTTGTGAGTGGAAAAAGTGGTATTATTGGCTATCGTTTCAGCAAAGATGGAGGTAATACTTGGACAGATTACCAAACCAATAATTCTTATAAATTTACAGATTTGATAGGAGATATTTCAGGAGAAACGTATCCTATTCAAGTAGAAGTTAAGGATTTTGCGGGAAACACAAGCGTGCAAGAGAAAGAAATTGCAACTGTAAGAAATAATGCTTATTATGTAGCTGAAAAAGATAAGTTTTTAGGTACAGTAAATGGTAGAGAATATTATAAAACAAATTCGCTACCAGCGCTTGCTTCTATTATGTATCGAGTTGGGGTAGGAGGAGGAAGATGGGTTGGACCAGCATTGATAAGTACAAATGCTTCTGCTGTTGAAACTCGTTGGGACAATACTAGTATTTCAGGTGCTTCAGAAAGTTTTGAATATCATAATAAAACGTATTGGATTAATATGAATGCTTCATGGCAAGGGAATCCAATAGTATCGACCAATCTTCAAATTTTTGGCTCAGTTCAAAATTATATAGAAAATCCAGGTGTATATTTTTTAGATCAATATTTCTACGGAAATTAATAATAAAAAGTGTCTTATAATTTTTAAGACACTTTTTCAATGTTTAATTCAAATCAATTCTCAGACGTTCCCCTGCAAAAATTAAATTTGGATTGCTAATGTGATTTAATTGCACAATGCATCGAATTGGCACACCGTATTTTTGTGCAATTTGGCTTAAAGTATCGCCATATTGAACAGTATAAATAATATGATTAGTTTCGTGCTTGTCGCTCGTAATGACAGAAATATCATGTGTTGTATCAATTTTTAAAACTTCTCCAACATAAATTAAATTTGGATTTGTGATGTTATTCAAACCAACAATTTCACGAACAGTAGTTCCGATATTTTTGCGCAATTTGGCTTAAAGTATCGCCAGCTTGAACGGTATAGGTTGTAAGTTGATTTTTGGTATTTTCAGGCGTAGAAATAGTATCTGTTGCCCCTAAAAAAATGCCTTCTGTAAACCTATCTAAATCGGTATAACCACGAATTCCGGGAATACTTCCTGTGTCACTATATTGAAATCCTTCATATTGGTTCCAATTTCCAGTATTGGGCTGACTGACGCCATATTCTGCCACCCAAAGAGGATATGTGCTTGCTAACGCAGGACCAAACGTGTTTCTTGCATTAGAAGCATCACTATAAATAATGACTTCTTTTCCCGTCAAATCCTGCACTTTTTGCAAAAAAGCAAAAGAAATTGCATTAATTTCATCGACACTTAAATTACCAAAAATTTCAAAATCCATGGCTAATTTGCAATCTGGAGAGGTTCCAGAAATAACAGAGGAAAAATATTCAGCTTGTTGCTTAGCCTCTTCAACGTTTCTGGCTGTTAAAAAATGGTAGAAACCAACTTTTAAACCATTTGCTTTGGCATTTTCGTAGTTAGTTTTAAAGTAAGCGTCGGTAATGGAACTTCCTTGGCTTGTTTTAATGTAAACTACTTCAATGCCTGCTTTTTTGACTTGTGCATAATCGATAGAGCCTTGCCAATTACTAACATCAATTCCGTGAATAAGTAGCTGCGAAACAAGAAATTGGTAGGAATAATAGGATAAAGAAAAGAGAAAGTAGTTTGAACTTTCTGTTCAAATAAAAATATTTTTTCATAAAACCTCCTTTATAGAATAGAATATGAAAAATGAAAAAAATTCGTGAAAAAAGGAATAGGGTAGACAAATTATGAAAAGTATGATATAATAAAAATTACAAAAAAGAATAGGAAGGAGGTCAGTTTATGCGAGAAATTTGTCGTGGCCTTGGAAAAGGAGAGGTTGTTCGGACAATAATTAAAACAGAGTTCGGACGCTTAGTTTTAAAGCCTAATGCAACCATAGATAAACATGGGCATTTTGACGGAATGCATGATGAAAAGTTTATGCGGCATGCGGAAATTTATTTTACTTTATCAAGGAACATTTTGATAAATGGCAAATATCGAATGATATCAATATGTCGCAATAGCAAACATGAAGCAGTAAACATGTCGTGCAGAAAAGGAAAGATATTTTTCTTGAAAGTATGGTGGTAGTTTTTGAAAGGAGAGACTTTATGGGAAATTGTAAATGCGAGAAAAAATGCAACCGGAATATTTGCTGTTCTGTATGTGAGAAAAGATATGAGTGTTCAAATGTTTGCAGAATTTGTGTCAAGGCAGAAAAAAATGCAAACAATCAGCAGCAGGTAATTGAAAAAGAAAAGTAAAAGAAAGTTGTTTTATCTAATGAGAAAAGCCCTTTGCTATATAAAAATGGCAAGGGCTTTTTGCATATCTTTTATTTTTCTGGTAATAATAACCAAAAGAAAAATAGGAGGTTGAATATGAAAGATTATTTGAAGATTGTTAGTGTGAAGGCTTTGGAAGTTTTGGATTCCAGAGGAAATCCAACCGTGCAAGTAGAAGTTGTAACAGAAGGTGGGTTCTGTGGGAAAGCAATTGTTCCGTCTGGAGCATCCACAGGAACTTTTGAAGCATTGGAACTACGTGATGGCGATGAAAAACGTTTTGGTGGAAAAGGTGTTTTGAATGCAGTGGATAATGTCAATAAAAAAATCGCGAAAAAAATTGAAGAGATGAATGTATATGACCAAATTCACATTGATGAGGAACTACTTCATCTAGCAGGAGAAAATAAAACAAAATTAGGTGCTAATGCAACACTTGGAGTTTCTATGGCAGTTTGTAAAGCAGCAGCAGAATCTTTGGGACTAACTTTATATAATTACATTGGTGGCATTAACGCAAAAATGATGCCAATTCCGATGATGAATATTTTAAATGGTGGAAAGCATGCAGAAAATAATGTCAATATTCAGGAATTCATGATTATGCCAACTGGTGCAAGTAACGTAAAACAAGCCATACAAATGGGAGCAGAAGTGTATCATGCGCTAAAGAAAATCTTGAAAGTCAATGGTTATGGAACAGCAGTTGGAGACGAAGGCGGTTTTGCGCCTGATTTGCAAAATGAAGAAGAAGCGTTCAAATATATTTTGGAGGCAATTAGACATGCGGGTTATGAGCCAGGAAAAGACATTAATTTAGCTCTTGATGTAGCTGCAACCGAAATGTTTGATGCCGCTCAAAAAGAGGAAAAAAATGGCTATGTATTTTGGAAAACAGGGGAGTTTAAAACAACAGATGAAATGATAGAATATTTAAAAAGTTTAGTGGAGAAATATCCAATTATTTCGATAGAAGATGGCTTGGCAGAAGAAGATTGGGATGGCTGGAAAAAATTGAGTGATGCATTAAAAGATAAAATTATGCTTGTTGGGGACGATATTTTTGTTACAAGCCGAGTACGCTTTGAAAAAGGAATTAGAAATGGAATAGGTAATACAATCTTGATTAAACCAAACCAAATTGGAACAGTAACAGAAACGTTGGATTGTATTGAAATTGCTAAACAAAATGGATATAAAGCAGTGATTTCACATCGCTCAGGCGAGACAGAAGATACGTTTATTAGTGATTTAGCAGTAGCGGTCAATGGTGGTTATATTAAAGCTGGGGCACCTTGCAGAACAGACCGTGTCGCAAAATATAATCGTTTGATTCAAATAGAAAGTGAAATTTAGGAAAAAAGTATAACAAAACAGCAGCCATTTAAAGTTACTAAATAGTTGCTGTTTTGTTATTGATGTTGTAATAATTAACTAATTGCTTAAAATTTCAGAAGCAATTACTGGTTTGGTTATGAGAAAGGTTGACCAATCAATAATACTTAATTCCATTATAATATTAGATAGTTCTATAAAAATATAGCTTAGAATATTTCATAATTGCTTTAAAAATGCCTAAAATTCGATTTAAGGCATTTTTATACTAAGATAGGTTTTATGTCTACTTATAAATTTAGAGGGGCTTCTCGGCCTTAAAATGCATTGCTCAGAAAATGAAAAGTCTCGTACTTTATCTGGAATGCCTCTAAAAATAGCTAAAAAATCCATAACGGCGTTTTTAGAGAAAATTTGAGTTTGAAATCAATTTTTTTGTAAATGTGTCTTAAAACGGCTGAATTTAAGTTAGGAAGTTAAGAATAGTAAATGTCAGACAACTTGGTTCTAGTTTTAGAAAATAGGGATAAAGCTTAAAATTTTGAATAAATTATTACAAAAATGGGAAAAATTAGAAATAAAATAAAGGTTTAGAAGGTGCGTGAAAAATGGTTTATAAATTTACAGTCAGTAGTGAAAAAGTTTTGCAGATAGCCAAGGAGGTAGCAGCTGAGCTTGGACATAATTATATTGGAACCGAGCATATTTTGTATGGTTTAGCCAAAGAGCCAAATGGAGTGGCAAGCAAAATTTTGAAAAAGCAAAATGTAACACCAGAAGTGATTTTAGAAAAAATAGAAGATTTGATTGGGAAAAATACGCAAGAGAAAATTGCTGTTTTGGGATTTACGCCAAGAACCAAGCGTGTGATTGAAAATTCTTATGTCGAAGCCAAAAAAGTTGGTTCAAATTATATTGGAACTGAGCATTTTATTGTGGGGATTATGCGTGAGGATGACAGTATTGCTATGCGCATTATAACTAGCTTGAAAGTTAATCCAGAAACAATTTATCAGGATATTGCCAAGGTTGTAAACGAGTTTGACCATTCGGTCAGTGACCATTCTTTGGCGAGCGAGAAAGATTTAGGAAGTTATTCGCTTACACAATTTTTAAACCAATTTAGTAATGATTTAACGAAAGAAGCGAAAGAAGGAAATCTAGACCCAGTCATTCGGACGAAGCTTGGAAACAGAAAGAGTGATTGAAATTTTGTCGAGAAGAACAAAAAATAATCCTTGCTTAATTGGCGAGCCGGGTGTTGGTAAAACAGCTGTAATTGAGGGATTGGCGCAAAAAATTGTTTCTGGCAATATTCCAGAAATTTTGAGAAATAAAAGAGTGGTTTCATTGGATATTACGTCAATGGTGGCTGGGAGTAAATATCGTGGCGATTTTGAAGAGCGTATCAAAAAGGCTTTGAACGAGGTTAAAAAAGCAGGCGACATTATTTTGTTTATTGATGAAATTCATACAATTGTTGGAGCTGGAGCGGCGGAAGGTGCGATTGATGCAGCCAATATTCTGAAGCCTCTTCTGGCACGAGGAGAAATTCAGGTAGTAGGAACAACGACTCTCAAAGAATATCGCAAATATATTGAAAAAGATTCTGCACTGGAAAGGCGTTTTCAGCCAATTCAAATAAAGGAACCAAGTTTGGAAGAGTGCAGTCAAATTTTATATGGGCTGCGTGACAAATATGAAGCACATCATGATGTGAAAATTACAGATGAAGCCATTCAAGCTGCCATTGAGTTATCGAGCCGTTATATTACAGACCGATTTTTGCCAGATAAAGCCATTGATTTGATTGATGAGGCTTCTAGTAAAGCAATGCTAAAGTCGTATATGGAACCACAAAATTTGAAGGATTTGGAAGAGCAAATTGATAAATTAAATACAGAAAAAGAAGCAGCGATTAATACACAGGAATTTGAGAAGGCGGCTAAGCTCCGTGATGAATCTTTAAAAATGAAAAATCATCTGGAAAATCAAAAACAAGAATGGAGAAATGAAAGCCTTAAGAACTTGATTACAATTGCCAGAGAAGATATTGCAGAATGCGTTAGTCGCTGGACTGGAATTCCTGTTACACAACTGAGCCAAGACGAAAATAAAAAGTTGCGAAATTTGGAAACGATTTTGCACCAAAGAGTAGTTGGGCAAAGTGAAGCCATTGAGGCGATTTCAAAAGCTATACGTAGAAGTCGAGTAGGGCTAAAAGACCCAAATCGCCCGATTGGTTCATTTTTATTTTTGGGACCAACGGGTGTGGGGAAAACTGAGCTTACAAAAGCACTGGCAGAAGTCTTGTTTGACCAAGAAAGTGCGATGGTTCGTTTGGATATGTCAGAATATATGGAAGCCCATTCGAGTTCTAAGATGATAGGCTCTCCTCCGGGATATGTAGGATATGACGAAGCTGGTTTTTTGACAGAAAAAGTGAGAAAAAATCCGTATTCGGTTGTACTTTTTGATGAGATTGAAAAGGCACATCCAGATGTGATGAATATTTTGTTGCAAATTTTAGAAGATGGCAGGTTAACAGATAGCCAAGGTAGATTGGTTGATTTTAAAAACACAGTTTTGATTATGACTTCTAATGTTGGTGCAAGGCTGATTACAGAGAAAAAGACGATTGGTTTTGAAAATCAGGAAGAAAATGCGCAAAGAGATTATGATAGAATTAAAAAAGATGTTTTGCAGGAGACGAAAATGGTTTTTAAGCCAGAATTTTTGAACCGAATTGATGAACTGATTGTTTTTCATAAATTAACACTAAATGAGTTAGAAAAAATTGCTGATAAAATGCTTCAAAAGATAGGAAAACGTATGAGAGAGCAAGGAATTGAGTTGGAAATTACGCAAGGAGCGAAGAAATTGATTGTGGAAAATGGAAGAGATGATAAATATGGGGCAAGACCACTTCGTCGAACCATTCAAAATATGGTGGAGGATAGGATTGCTGAGAAAATTCTAGAGGTGAATGTAAAAGGAAAAATTTTGCTAGATAGCGAAAATGGAAAAGTCGTGCTGAAATAATTGACAAAATGAGTTTCGATTTATATAATAAAAGAAAAAACAAAGGAACGTAGAAACAAATGAAGTTAATCATTACAGAAAAGCCGTCAGTTGCCATGGAATTTGCAAAAGCTTTGAAAATCAATACTACTAGAAAAAATGGCTATTTGGAAGGAACCGATTGGATTATTACTTGGTGCGTAGGTCATTTGGTAACAATGTCGTATCCAGAAAAGTATGATGAAAATTTGAAAAAATGGCGTCTAGAGACATTGCCATTTTTGCCAGAAGAATATCTATATGAAGTGATTCCGAATGTGGAAAAACAATTCCAAATTGTGCAAAGTTTGCTCCAAAGGGAAGATGTTCTTGAAATTTATAATGCAGGCGATTCTGGGCGCGAAGGAGAATACATTCAAAGGCTTGTGTTTATGATGGCAAAGCCAAATCCGAAGGCGCAAATGAAACGCGTGTGGATTGATTCGCAAACAGAAGAGGAAATTTTGCGTGGCATTAGGGAAGCGAAGAATATGGATGAATACAATAGTTTGTCCGATTCTGCGTATTTGCGTGCCAAAGAAGATTATTTGATTGGGATTAATTTTTCGAGATTGTTGTCTATCATTTTTGGAAGGCGTATTGCAAAACAAATCAATGAGGAGCGTGTTTCTGTGTCAGTTGGGCGCGTGATGACTTGTGTACTTGGCATGGTGGTTTCCAGGGAAAGAGAAATTCGCAATTTTGTGAAAACAAAATATTATAAAATTGTGGGAGAATTTGGCGAGGAAGTATCTTCTTTTAAAGCAGAATGGAAAGTAAACGAAAAGTCAGAATATTTTCAAAGTAGGCTTTTATACAATGATAATGGTTTTAAAAAAGAGGAAGATGCGAAAACATTAATCAGCAGTTTTGCAGATAAAAAAGCGATTGTGACAGAACTCAAGAAGTCGAAGCAGAAGGAAAATGCGCCACTTTTGTTCAATTTGGCAGAAATTCAAAATGAGTGTACGAAAAATTTCAAGATTAAACCAGACGAGACATTGGAAATCATTCAGGAACTGTATGAGAAAAAAATGGTAACCTATCCGAGAACAGATGCGAGAGTTTTGTCGACTGCAGTTGCCAAAGAAATTGGTAAAAATTTGAATGGTTTATATAAAAATTTTAAGGATGAAGAAGTAAGTGGTTTTATCAAAAAAATGATTGATGAAAAATATAGTACTAATTTGGTTAAAACGAAGTATGTTAATGATAGTAAAATTACGGACCATTATGCGATTATTCCAACAGGGCAAGGTTTGGAGAATTATGAGAAATTACCAGAGCTGAAGAAAAATGTTTACAAATTGATTGTGAAGCGTTTTATTGCAATTTTTTATCCACCTGCGGAATATAACAAAGTTTCACTAACATTAAATATAGAAAACGAAACTTTTACAGCAAGTGGAAAAGTTTGCACCAAACAAGGTTTTTTGGAAGTGCTGAAAAATAAATCGTTGTCGAAATCTATGATTTCGTGCCAACGGTTATATGGACTCTGTCAATAAAGTGAAAAATGAGGATACTTCTAATCTTGATATTTTGACAAGTTTGAAGAAAAATGTAGAAGTGTCAATTGTTAATTTTGAAACAAAAGAGGCGGAAACTTCTCCACCAAGTCGTTACAATTCGGGTTCTATGATTTTGGCGATGGAAAATGCAGGAAAATTGATTGAAGATGAGGCATTGCGTGAGCAAATCAAAGGGGCGGGAATTGGAACGAGTGCAACAAGAGCTGCGATTATTGAAAAATTGGAACGTATCCAGTATCTGGCAATCAATAGTAAAACACAGATTATTACGCCAACTACCAAAGGCGAGGCAATTTATGATGTAATTTTACAGTCTATGCCAGATATGCTCAATCCAGAATTAACAGCAAGTTGGGAAAAAGGTTTGGATATGGTTGCCAAGAGGGAAATTGAGCCAGATATTTTTATGGGAAAATTGGAAAAATACATTCGAGGAAAGTTTGAAAAAATGGTTGTGAAGGTTTAAAAAGCTTGACTTTTGGTTTAAAATTTTGTATAATGAATGCATAGTTAGATTTGATATATTTCAATATTAGGAGGAAAAATCTCATGAGCAAGCGGATAGAGTTAGGTAGTTCTAAGAATAATGTTATTGAATGCACACTTAATGCAGAAGGTTGGGCGTTACATGGCTATGTACTTCAGTGTGAAGGATTGGCTATGGCATTGGGAGCAACTGAAGTAAAAGTATCTGGAAAAGAAATGGTAATTAAATGTCCAAATGAAAATATTACGCAAAATATTGCAAATATTTTTTCGAAAGTGTAAATCACAAAAAATACAGGAGTATGGCAAATTGTCAGCTCCTTTTTCTTAAAAAATGATTGAAAATAATTTTATTTTATGATATAAGTAATAAAAAATAGTTTATTCAAAACAAAGAACATTTTACGTTAACTTTTCATAATATATAACATAAAAAGCGTGAGAAATTTTACAAAGAAAAATTTCGCTCGCTATTTACTAGAAATATTTCTAGTAGATAGACAAAACAAATACAAAAATTATGAAGAGGTGAAATAAAATGTATAACTACATAATAAAAGGAGGCACGAGATTGTCTCGGAGAATTAGATGTTTCTGGTTCCAAAAATGCTAGTTTACCGATTTTAGCAGCAACGATTTTGAATGGTAAAGTTTCAAGATTGTATAATGTGCCAGATATTGCAGATGTACAGACAACATTAAAAATTTTAGAGGCGATTGGGTGCAAAATAAGAAAAGATAAGAAAAAATTGGTCATTGATAGTAAACATATTAATGTGACAGCAATTCCAGAAGAATTAATGCGCAAATTGCGTTCTTCAGTTATTATTGCAGGAGCTTTAATTTCGAGATTTGGTCAAACGTGTTTTTCATATCCAGGCGGATGCGACATTGGAAGTCGTCCAATTGACTTGCATTTAAAGGGTTTTCAAAAATTAGGAATAAAAATTGATGAAAACACTAGCAATATTATATGCAAGTGTGATAAAATAAAAGACACTGAAATTCAATTGGATTTTCCGAGTGTTGGTGCTACTGAAAATTTGATTTTGGCGTCAGTGCTAGGAAATCATGAAGTGATTATCAAAAATGCGGCAATGGAACCTGAAATTGTGGATTTGGCATGTTTTTTGAATCGCATGGGAGCCAAGATAATTGGTGCAGGAACAAATATTATCAAAATACGAGGAGTGAAATCTTTAAAAGAAGTTTCTTATACAATTATGCCAGACAGAATTGAGGCAGGAACATTGGTGCTTGCCACAGCAATGGCAACAGGGGATTTACGTTTGAATAAAGTGTGCCCAGAGCATATTAGTCCGATTCTACATAAATTACAAGAATGTGGATGCAAAATCGAAATCGAGAAAAATGCAGTTTCTTTAAAATCCAATGGAAAATTGTTGGGAACTGAAATCAAGACTATGCCGTACCCGGGCTTTCCAACTGATTTACAGCCACTTTTTACAACGTTTTTAACAATTTGCAAAGGGACTTCAATTGTGACAGAAAATATTTTTGAAAACCGTTATAAATTTACACAAGAACTAAAACGAATGGGTGCTAAAATTAATATTGAGGGCAAAACAGCGATTATTAAAGGCGTGAAAAAGTTGCATGGTGCAAATGTGGAAAGTACAGATTTGCGTGGAGGAGCTTCTCTTGTTATGGCAGGTATTGCGGCAAAAGGAACGACCAAAGTGCAA
>CAMSEX010000036.1 GCA_947057875.1 uncultured Clostridium sp. | reverse complement strand
CAAAATTCCCATATTAAAACCTGGCTCTAATGAACTACATTCCTTCATTCCTAAACGCAAAAATTCGTCTCTTGAAATACCAAGTTTCTCACACAAATTTTTAAAATATCGATCTACTAAATTAATATCAAAAATATCATTTCCAGCTGGAACTGGTGTATGTGTTGTAAACACAGTTTGTACACTTGTCATTTCTCTTGCAATTGTAAAAGAAACCTGTTTTTCCTTCATAATATTTTTAATTAATTCTAAAATCAAGAACGAAGAATGCCCCTCATTCATGTGATACAAAGTTGGGTTATAGCCTAATACTTTAAGTGCCTTAACACCTGCCATTCCTAGCACAATCTCTTGACGAATTCTCATTTCTTTATCGCCACCGTATAACGTCATGGTCACATTTCTCAAATCTTCGTCATTTTGCTCAATGTCAGAATCCATCAAATAAAGTTTTATTCTACCAACATTTACTTGCCATAATTTCAAGTAAATTTTTCTGTCTCCTAAATCCATGTCAATCATCACATCTTCATCAGCCTCATTTTTGACTGGATTAATTGGCAAATTATATAAATCAATATTGTGATATTCCGAACATTGTTCTCCATATTCATTGATTTTTTGATGAAAATATCCATTTTTATAAAGCAAACCACAAGCTATAAATGGCAAGCCTAAATCACTCGCAGATTTCAAATGGTCACCAGACAAAATGCCAAGTCCACCTGAATAAATTGGAATTGTCTCATCCAAACCATACTCTGCTGAAAAATAAGCAATTAAATCATTTTTATTATTGGGATAATTTTTATCGAACCAAGTATCGTTACTTTTCATATAACTATCAAAATTTTTAACGTTTTGATTATATTCTTCCAAAAATTTGCTATTTTGTGACATAGCCTCAATTTTTTCTTGGTCCACTAATTTTAGAAATTTGACAGGATTTTTGGTTTGCTCCCACAAATCAATATCCATCATTTGAAATAATCTTAAAAACTCCGTGTTCCATGACCACCATAAATTATTGGCGATTTCATTCAGCCTTTTGATTGAATCTGGAAGTTGTGGAACAACTGTGATTTTATTGAATATATACATGATATATTCCTCCTTTGTAAATTATAATTTTCAACACTCTTTTGTTTTTATCATTATATTTTAATTGGGTTATTTTGTCAATTGTTTTTTAGAATATTTAAACTTTTATATTACATTTTTGTAACATTTAACACAAACGACTTTTTTTATGGTATAATTTGTTATGGTAGGGATATTATGTATCGTTTACCATAAAGATTATAAATTTTGAAAAAAACGGACTAATCATATAAAAATTTACAATTTGAAAGGATTGTGACAATTATGGATTTAAATTCTTTAGAAAATATTCGACTATTGCGTAACTGTATTGCAATAGAAATTCAAAAAATTCAAGATAGTGATCATAGTGAAAGTTTGGAAATGCAAAATAAAATTAATAATTATACCAACCTTTTTCACCTTTTAATTAGAGCTGATGCTAAAAATGTTTTGCAAAGTCAAATTGGAGATTTGGCAAAATTAGGCGCTTATATGCTTTCTACACCACCAGAAGAGATTTTGAAAAAATATGAAAATATTGTCAAACAATCCATGTTAGATACAAATACCTATGATGAAAAAAAATTTAATCGATTCAAAGATGCTTTTTATGCAGATTTTAAAGAAAGCAAGAAAGAACAGCAACAATCTTGCCCAAATATAGATGGAAACTTAACTTCTACCATGAATGACTTTCAAAAACTTTTTAAAAATCAAAAATCTTGTAATATGTCGCCATCACAATTTAGGGATTTTTCGGCACAGTTTAAAAATCTTGTTAGCACTTTTGGAAAAGATAAGTTTCAACAATATTTTAAACCCTTTGGGCAAACAGTTACTGATATGCAAATATCTTATGATACCACTAATTATTCAAAAAAAACTTACCAAACAACTTTAACACTTTCTGATACAACTGGAATGACGTCTAGATGTGCTTTTAAAGAAACCGCCCCTGCTTCATTAGACCTTGCAAAACCTTACCAAAGTTTGTGTTTTTCTTATCTTGAAGCAGATAAATGTTCTGCCATTGACACCAGTTTATTAGACCAAAACAGCATCAAAAAACAAATGGATATTTTTAGCCAATGTTATAAAAATTTAAAAGATATGGTTCCTCTCATCATTAATATAAGAGATAATAGAATTATTATCTCAAGAGAGAGTGACTGCGAAATAGAAAAAACACCTCAGGAAAACACTTCTGCACACGATTTAACTGAAGAATTTGCCATTTAAAACTGTGTATATACGTTGTTTAACAGTTGTATATCCTTGACTTTTAATACATTTTGTGCTATAAAATTGTAAAAATATAGAATTTTATACCTTCTATTAATGGCAAAACCAAGCGCACCCTATAAAGAGTGCGCTTGGTTCATAACTATAACTTACGATTTTATTCGATTTTGATTGCCTTACCATTGTATAAAAGGTTACTCCAGCGGGTAATAAGTATCCCCATATACATAAAGCTTCCCCCTATCGGCAGATTAAGCATACGTTGAAGCACATAATCGTCCAGAATATCCATATAACTGCAAATTGCGTTTGCAGTCATTAATCCCGGCGCTAATTTCTCCATTGTATAAATTTCAGAAATTGCCGCTTCAATTTTTTCATCGCTTGCACCATTTTCGAATATGATGCCCATAACCCGAAAACATTTATGGCTTTTGTCTGCTGCATCTTGAGTTTTGTTATATGTTATTGTCGTTTTCATAGTTAGTCTCCTTTCTGCGCCATCCTTAATTCGTGGTATGGTCTTACCAGATATCTTTTCAACATTGTTGCTAACTATATTATACAATATTTACATAAAATTGTCAAGTTTTGCTCAAAAACTACAAAAGCCATCATATTAAACCATTTTCTAATACAATGACTTCCTTAAAAAGTTTTAATATCCTGGTTTTTCTAAAAGCTGAAACATGTTTCTCTTATATTCTTCCACACCTGGTTGATTAAACGGATTAACACCCAAAAGATAACCAGAAATCGCAACAGCCTTTTCAAAAAAGTAAATCAACTCTCCTATATTTTCTTCATCTAATTTTTCAATTTCAATCAGCAAGTTTGGAACATTTCCGCTAACATGTGCTTGAATAGTACCTTCCATTGCTTTTTGGTTAACATATCCCATTTCTTTTCCAGCTAGATAATTCAAACCATCTAGATTTTGATCATCTTCTTGAATAACAATTTCAGAAGAATTTTGGTTAATTTTTAAAACTGTCTCCATCAAATTACGCTGACCATCTTGGATATATTGTCCCATAGAATGCAAATCTGTTGTTAAATCAACACCTGCTGGAAAAATTCCTTTTTTATCTTTTCCTTCACTTTCACCATAAAGTTGTTTCCACCATTCTGTAAAATAATGCAGTTTTGGTTCATAATTTGCCAAAATTTCAGTTGTTTTTCCTGATTTATACAACAAATTGCGAACTAAAGCATATTTGTAACAATCATTGTATTTCACTTCTGGATCGTTGTATTTGTCTTGCGCCAATTTTGCACCCATCATCAATTTTTCAATATCAATTCCAGCTGTTGCAATTGGCAATAAGCCAACTGCTGTAAGCACTGAAAATCTTCCCCCTACATTATCAGGAATAACAAATGTTTCATATTTTTCTTTGTCTGCCAATGTCTTTAACGCACCTTTGACCTTATCCGTTGTCACATAAATTCTTGATTTTGCTTCTTTCACGCTATATTTATTTTCCAATGCTTCACGGAAAATACGAAACGCAATCGCAGGTTCAGTCGTTGTTCCAGATTTAGAAATTACATTAATTGAAACATCTTTGTTAGCAATCAAATCTAATAAATCATTCATATAAACTGGACTAATGTTATTTCCCACATAAAAAATTTGTGGTGTCTTTCTTTTGGCTTTGTCTTGCAAATTATAAAACGAATTCGTTAGTGCGTCAATCACAGCTCTGGCTCCCAAATAAGAACCACCAATTCCAATCACAATAAGTGCATCTGAATCACTTTGGATTTTTGAAGCCGCTTTTTTAATTCTCTCAAACTCTTCTTTGTCAAAATTGGTTGGTAACTCTAACCACCCCAAAAACTCTTTTTCATCATTGGCTTTTGCGCCAAGCTCCCCATGAATTTTAGTAACTTCGCTACTGTAATCTTGCAACATTTTTTCTGTAATACTTGAATTTTCAAAATTAAATTTTATCATAAATACCTCCTAAATTTTTTTATTTTCTAATATTTTTTTTATTTCTTCAAATCGTTTTATTTTAGCAGT
This sequence comes from uncultured Clostridium sp., assembly GCA_947057875.1. Lineage (GTDB taxonomy): Bacteria > Bacillota > Clostridia > TANB77 > CAG-508 > Scatovivens. The sequence goes on along the minus strand of CAMSEX010000036.1, from coordinate 6,925 downwards.
TGTCGTTTTGATAAAATCCTCTGTCGTCAAAATCAAATGTTTCATGTATTTATATTTTGGTAACTCTTTGTTGATTTCTTTAATTTGGTTCCACACCATTTTTTCAAATTCTTCATCTGACAAATCCGAATATTTTTCTTTGCGAACCGTTTCGTCATACTGAATTTTTACCGAAACGTCCACATCATCATCTTTTGGAAAACCAAAAACCATACTTTCTTTTACCACATCAATTTGATTGACTAATTCTTCTAACTCTTCGGGAAAAACCTTTTTTCCATTCTTCAAAACAATGACATTTTTCTTTCGTCCTGTTATAAACAAATAGCCTTCTTCATCAAAATATCCCAAATCTCCTGTATAAAACCATCCATCTTTCAAAACTTCTTTGGTAGCCTCTTCATTTTGATAATAACCAAGCATGATATTAGGTCCTTTTGCAATAATTTCTCCAATTCCCTTTTCGTCTTTATCAACAATCTTAACTTCCACATTTCGCATCGGAAAACCAACGGAACCATATTTACTATATTTCTCATTTTCCGCTGCAATCACAGGAGACGTTTCTGTCAATCCATAACCCTGAATGACTTTGATTCCTAACTCATTAAAACTTCTGGCTACTTCTTTATCCAGACTTGCTGCACCACTAATAATCATTCTCATGCTACCACCTAAGTTGTCAATGATTTGCTTAAACAATTTTCTTCTCACATCAATCCCAAATTTTAATAAAAAATTACTCACTTTTTTCGCTTGATTGACCGTTTTCATTTTCCCTTGTTTGACAAGCTCTTTTTCAATTCTACCATAAATTGCTTCAATTAGCAATGGTACTCCCACAAAAACTGAAACTTTATATTCTCGAAAATTTTCTGAAATATGTCTCAAACCATCTGGAAACGCTGTTGCTACACCACTTGCTAGCATCATCATTTGCCCAGTTGAACCAAATGTGTGATGATACGGCAAAAATGCCAAATTGACATCTGTTTCCAAAAATCGCTCCACACATTTCATAGAATAAATATTTTCTGCAATATTTTTTTGTGTTAACATGACTGCTTTTGAACTAGAAGTAGTTCCAGAAGTAAATAAAATAATGCGCATTTGGCTTGACGCAATTTCTTGATTTTCATACTCTTTCGTGTCTGCTTTTTTGCCAAGTTCGATTACGTCTTCTATATTTTTTACGCCCTCGATTTTGTCCATGCAAATTAATTCTTGCAAATTTGTTTTTTCTTGCAAGGTCTGAATAACTTCAAAATATTTTTCCTCAAAAATAATAGCATCTGCCTTACTTTGTTTTAAAGAATTCTCAATTTCCGTGTCTGTCAAACCTTTATCCAATGGCACAACGGTTATATCTCCCAACAAAACTGCCACATAACTCAAAATCCATTCATAACGATTTTTGCCAATAATCGCAATTCTTTTGCCTTTCATCCCAAGCTGGAATAATCCATTTCCAAAAAATTTTACTTGCTCGCCAAATTCTCGGTAGGTAATTTTTCGTTTATCTTTAAATAAAAACGCTGGATTTTCCGCATATTTCTTGATTGATGCACCCAGCAATTCTTTTAAATTTGAATATCTCGGATAATCATAAAAATATTCCGTATTTTTCATACATCTCCCTTTCTCGTTATCTAGTTTTCAAAACGATTATATGTCATTTAAAAAATAAAGTCAATTATTTTATTGAAATTTCACATATTTTGTGATAAAATATTTTCATTGTTAAATAAAGGAGTATCGTTTATGGACAAAAATATATTTTCAAAAATAGCCAATCATTCTCTTCCCAAATGGAATGACCTACCTGAACTCGATTTATACATGGACCAAGTCATTGCTCTCATGGAAAAATATCTTGCCGATATTTCCACTCCAGATTCCAAATTAATTACTCCTTCCATGATTAATAATTATGTAAAATTAGGTATTTTGCCTCCTCCACAAAAGAAAAAATATTCTCGTGAACATTTAGCTTACTTGATTATTATATGCAGTTTAAAGCAAGTTATGCCCATTTCTAATATCAAAGCTATGATTGATGAAGAGCTCTCTTCCAATACCATTGCTGAAATACTAGATTTTTATAGCAATTTATATGATGCAACTTTTCACATCATACTAGAAACTTGCTCAAATCACTTAAAATCCGACACTCAAAATTTGTCTGAAATTGAAAGCACTTCACTTTTTACAGCCCTTGTTGCCACAAATTGCATTAATATTTCAAACAAAATTTTTTATATGAACAATCCACAAAAGCCAAAGAAATCAAAGAAAAATAAAATAAAGGAGAAAGAATAATGATAACTATTTATGATTTTTTTGAATTTGATGAAAACGGCATTGCAGCTCAAAAACCAATTAATCGAATTGCTTACACAAAAGAAGATATTGCCTACAAATTAAAATATATCAAAGCAATGCAAGAGCTAGGTATGGAAGTCACAATTGATAAAGCTGGAAATATTTGTGGAACACTTCCCGGAAAAGTTCGTACCGATAAAAGTATTGTTTTGCTTTCCCATACCGATTCGGTTGACAACGGCGGTCAATTTGATGGTCCATTGGGTGTATTTTCTGGTCTAAAAACGGCTGAAACGATGATACAAAATAATACCCAAAATAATGTTAATTTGAAAGTTATTATTTGTGCTTGCGAAGAATCTTATCGTTTTGATGGAAAAGCTTGTATCGGAAGCAAATACTTACGTGGCGACAACTTGGATTTTGACAAAACCATTTCTCGTGATGGACTTTCTTTGCAAGAAATTGTTACGAAATACAAAGCAGATTTATTTGAAACAGTCGAAAAAGCTGGCTTAAAACCCCTTAAAGAAGTTGACAAAGTACTTGACAGTAACAATGAAATCATCACAGCCATGGAAGGTCATATCGAACAGGCAGATACTCTGCACGACCACAATAACAATATTGGTATTTGCACATCCATTACTGCTCCCTATCGTTTAAAGGCTGATATCTCTGATATTAAAACCGCAGCAGACTTTATTTGTGATTTAACACACAGTGCCAAACAGCCTGAAAATTTACTAAAATACCGAGCCACTGTGCCAAATTTTTCTATAAAAAATGAAATCAATTCAGAAGATTTACAAGATAAACAAATCCTTACATTTCGTGCAAAAGGCAAAGCAAATCATTCTGGCTCAACCCCTATGGATCAAAGAAAAGACGCTGTTTATGGTACTGCCAAACTAATCCAGCTACTAGCCGATGTGCCAGATGTCCAATTTCTTGAAACCTACACACCAAATTATAACAACAACGGTATCACTGATTGCTGTGATTTGCAGTTTGCAGTAGGAAAAAGATTGCCTTATCAAAAAATCATGCAATTATTAAATCGTGCTCAAAATAATACGAACGTCAATTTTGAACGTATTCCTGCTATTCAAAAAGTAGATGAAAGAGGAGAACCGCTTAATCAAAAAACAGGGTTATTTATCGATATTCGCCAACAAATTGGAATGGAGCCTAATTTAACCAGTGATATGATTTGGAATTGCATCAAAGAAATTATTCATGCAACAGGTACAAATTGCCATATGAACATTACATCAAAAGGAAGCCCTTATGCCACAAATGCAGATTTGGTAAATTTAGCAGAACAAATTTGCACCAAAAATAATACTCGTTATGAAGTTCTTAAGTCATGGGCTGGACACGATTTGGCAACACTTACCTCAAATGAACTTGTTCAAACCATTTTGTTGTTTTGCGCAAGCACTGGTGGAAGCCACAATCCAAATGAAACAACTACTCTTGAAAATATCAATGCTCTAATTCATATAGAAACAAAACTTGCTCAAAAAGAAATGGAGAGAGCGAATGAAATTTATCAAATTAAAACTGAAAATGAAATGGAAACAGAAATAGCATAACAATTTTTTTCTGAATAAAGAAACGCTGTAGTAAAACTTCCAACCTCACTACAGCTTTTTCATTTTTTCAAAATCCACACTGAGACACTTCCATCTTGACACCTAAATTCGCCATTTCCATTTTCGTCAATTGTAACAATTTCTTGTACATTTCCCAAGCAATCCTGAAACTCTTTTCCAGTAAAATCTGTTCCCATATTCATACAAATACTTCCTGCCAATCCATTTGTCATAACAACTGCAACCCCTGAATTCTCATGTTCAAAATCGCCTTTCCTTGCAAATCCAATTAAATCTTCATTCTGAAAATAATCATTTTGCTCTCCATAACAATACAATTTTCTTACCTTCAAAAGCTTATCTAAAATATCACTCTTGTCTGTAATCTCTTTTGCTGGAATTCCATAATAATCCCCATAAAATACACAAGGCAAACCATCTTTTCTAAGCAAAATCAAGCTATACGCAATTGGCTTAAACCAATCTGGTATCCATGATTCCAGAGATTGTCCTATTTGTGTATCATGATTATCCACAAATGTTACCGCTTTTTGTGGATGACTTTGCACCAATGTGCCATCAAAAATTGTTCGCATATCAAATTCACCATTGCTAGTTGCAGCTTTCAAAAAATTATAATGTAATGGAACATCAAACAAATTCATGCAATCTTTTGATTTTTCAAGATAATTGCTTATCGTCTCAATATTCGTACTCCAATATTCGCCAACAACAAACAAATCCTTATCCACACTGTCTTTTACATCCTTTAACCATTCTGGAAAAAACTCACTTCTAATATGCTTAACAGCATCCAGCCTTAACCCATCCACTTGTGTTACAGCCAAATACCATTTTCCCCAATTAATTAGTTCTGAGACAACATCATAATTATTCAAATCAATATCGGCACCCATCAAATAATCAAAATTACCTTTTTCCTTGTCCACATTTTCATCCCAATGCTTGCCATAAAATTTGTAAATAGATGCTGTTGCAGTATTGTCATCCCAATCTACACCATGAAAATGTGTCCAATTCCACTTAAAATCTGAATACGTATTTCCTCTTCCTGGAAAATTATATTTCGTCCATGCCTTAATTGGTCTTGCTTCTGACATACTCTCATTTCGGTTATCTGCATTTTCCTGAATGGCTAAAACCTCCTCAGTTTCGTCAGCCCCCATTTTATGATTTAAAACAATATCCGCAATTACTTTCACATTTTTCGCTTTTAACACTTCAATCGTATTTATGTACTCTTCCTTTGTGCCATACTTTGTTGGAACAGAACCTTTTTGATCAAACTCGCCTAAATCATACAAATCATAAACTCCATATCCAACATCATTTTTTCCGCTAGCACCTTTATAGGCTGGTGGAAGCCATACATAATTAATTCCTAATTCTTTTAAATGGTCACTATCCTCTGATACACGCTCCCAATGTTTTGTATCATTGGGAAGATACCATTCAAAATATTGCATCATTGTGTTATTTTGCGTTTTCATTTTCATTCCTTTCTAATTCACTTAGCTGATTTATTTTCATATTTTCTTCTTTGCGAATGATAAGCTATTTCTAATGAAATACAAGTCGGTACTAATTTATTTCCTAAATAAATCAATTTCATCATGTTCCCTGGTACGATGACTTTCCTTCCTCGCAAAGTTTGGTCAATAGCATATTTTGCGACATATTCACTAGATAGTCCTTTTAAAGAAAATTTTACATTCGCTACTTTGTCAAAGTTGGTATTGACTGGACCTGGGCAGAGTACACTAACACTAACATTTGAATTGTCTTTTTGCAATTCCTTATTAATTGCTTTTGAAAGAGACACCACATAATTTTTGGTCGCATAATAAGTCGCCATCATAGGACCTGACATAAAGCCTGCAATAGAAGCCACATTCAAAATTTTTCCATGATTTTTCTGTTTCATTTGCGTCACATATAATTTGGTTAAAATGTGAAGTGATTTAATATTCGTATCAATCATGGTTAACTCTTTTTCTAAATCTGTTTCCTCAAATTTCCCAAAATCTCCAAATCCCGCATTATTAATCAGGAAATCAATTTCTTGATTGTTCACAAATAATTCTTCGCAATTTTCCTTGCCTGACAAATCCATGCATTCAATTTTTACCTCTGTTTTCAAATCTTGCTTTAATTCTTCTAATAAGTCGCGCCTTCTAGCAACAATTACTAAATCATACCCTATCCTAGATAAATATCGTGCCATATCGCGTCCAATTCCAGAGGAAGCACCTGTGATGAGAGCTTTCATTTTTCAGTCTCCTTTATTTCTTTTTCTTGTGTATTTTTTACATAAACTGTTTGCGTCGGATACGCCAAGTCTATGTTTTCCATTTCCACTAATTTCAATATATCACAATAAATTTTCTCCTTCACAGTCAAAAATTTAATGAAATTTGTTTCATTTATGTACAAAAATATTTTAATATCTGAGCTATAACTTGAAATCGCATCCAAACTTACTTGTACTGTTTCTGGCAAAACATTAGGATTGTTTGTCAAAATTAGTTTCAATTTGGCAACCACATCCATGATTTTGTCAGACGACGTCTCCATACTCAAATTTAGCACAAATTCCAGCCTGCGACTTTCTAATCGATTCCAATTGACAATATAAGTAGATGTAATGGTTGAATTTGGTATAGTTATAATAGTATTATTAGTAGCTTTAATACGTGTACTTCGGAATGTAATATCAACAACGGTTCCTTTATGCTCACCAACTTCAATAAAATCGCCAATATCAAATGGTTTATCTGTCATAATAATCGCACCGACTTAGCAAACTCTTTACAGTATCTTGCGCTGCCAAAGAAATAATCACACTTCCTACTCCAAAACCTGCTACCAAACCCGTCAAATCAAAGCCAATTACCTTTAAAATAATATAAATCGAAATAATCCAAATCACCCCACGAATCATTTTGCAAATAAAATTATTCACGATATCATTGTTGGAATGCTTA
>CAMSEX010000035.1 GCA_947057875.1 uncultured Clostridium sp. | reverse complement strand
ACAATTTACAATTTAGTTTGTTAAAATATTGCAAAATCTCGTCCATGTCCTCGCCAACGTCAATTCCGATTCTGGTCAATTCTTCGTCAATGTTATCACAATATTCTGAAGTATCAACCACTTTATCCATACCTTCAATAAAAATTTCCTTCAAATTTGCCATGTCATACGCAATCAAGCTACGTTTGCTAAAGTAACTAAAGTACGCAAATAACTTGACAACTTCAATCAATTTCAAATTACCTTCTTTAATATCATTTACAACTTCTTCAATGACATTTGGAAATTGGTCATCTGAAATTTTCCAATATTCTTCTGTCAAAAGTCGCTTATAACCAGGCAACTTCTCGGTATCAATGGTTTTGATAATATTTTCCATATCATCTTTAAACAGTCGCATATCAAAAATTCTGGTTCTAACATACACTTCAATAAATTTGAAAAATCTGTAATCTGATTTAAAATTGAAGTAATAATTATTATCAAATTCTTTAATATAATATTGCCTATTGTCCATCAAAACTCTGGAAGAAACCAAAATTGCCTTGTATTCTTCATTACTACCAATATTGATGAATTTATCTTTCGTAATTTTACCTGATTTAATTTCAAAAGAAACGGCAATTGTAAAAATCAGCATAGTTTGCAAAACGCGCAAATTGGTATTAGGATAGGCTTTGTTTACATTATCAAAAACCTTTTGAAAATCGTTTAGCGCGTGTTTCAAAATTCTCAAATTTCGCGTGCCAGACTTCATGAAAGTATTCGTAATCAAATTCGTATGTTGACGCAAAAAGGTAATTAAATCTTTGTTGTTTTCGTAGCGCATCAAAATTCCATTGATAATATAATTGAACTTTGGCGCATACTCAAACGTCTCGCCAATTAGTTTTTCTTTAATCCTTTCGTAATCATTTGCCTTATCAAAAACATATTCTATTTTGTCCGCAATTTTTTCAACCATCGGCTTGTCCGTTTGCAATAAATTGCCTTCTTTATCTAATAGATACGTAGCAATAAATGTTTTCATTTCCAAATTAGAACTTTTCAATTTGGTAGAAAGTTCTTTTTCGTTACAAATAATAATGGTTTTGATATGGTCATGTTCCACAAAGTTATTGATATAACCCAAAATATCAATAACATCCACATTAGCTCTTTCCAAATCATCAAAACACAAAATTTTGTTATTTGTCGCAAAAAACTCACCATAATCAATTTTTTCTCCATTTTTTGTTACACCAAAAAAATTCGCCATATCCAAACCCGTTTTGGCATATTCTGGAATAGTCGTCTGCCCATGTGTATCCATGTATTTTTTCAAGTTTTTATCCATTAATTGTGTTGTTTCAATAAAAATTTTCTTACTGATGTCTTCCAAATTTGAAATTCCATAAAGTGACATATAAATCGTTGTATATTTACGTCCATTTAGCTGCAATGACTCAATTTTATTACGAATTTTATTGTTCCAAAAATGCGTTTTTCCACTTCCCCATTCACCATTAATCATAATCGCATAATCGGTATAATCAGCTCTTACATAATCTAAAATACTTTCTATTAATTCTTCCATTGGTTCTCCTTTTTTCCCTTGTATTCTATGTATTATTTTTTCTTTTTTTACATCTTTTATTTGTATTTTATAATATATTTTTTAAATTTTCAAGGTAATGATAAAAATTTATTATATTTTCATATTAATATGAATGCAACTTCTGATATTATGTATCTTAATTTTAATTTGTCTGAATTAGTAGATGGTTCAACTTATTCTCTTTACCTTCTTTCTAACAGTATTGTTATAAATAATTAAATAAAAAAATTCGTACTCATTAAATTGATACGAATTTTTTCTATTTTATTTACAAAAAATATGTTTTCCAATTGTCATAACTTGTGGTCTACTCCAAATCCAAGCAGACGTTGCCGTATCTGGATTAAAATAATAAATACATCCCGAAGTCGGATCCCAACCATTAATCGCATCTTGCGCCGCTTTTTTACTGTTATCATCAAACCCGAGATTAATTTGCCCATCTGCCACACATGTATAAGCACCAGATTGGTAAATCACGCCAGAAATTGAATTGGGAAATCTAGAATCTGAAACACGGTTCATAACACTTGCCGCAACAGCAACCATTCCCACATAAGGTTCTCCTCTTGCTTCACCATACACCAAATGACTTAGCAAATTCAAATCATTATTATTGCTTGAAGTTCCGCCTTGAGATGAACTCGAATTAATCCCTAATGCCGCTAACGTTTGACTTCCAGCAATTCCATCTGCTGTCAAACCATTATTTGATTGAAATTTTTTCACTGCTTCATAAGTTCCAGAACCATAAATTCCATCTACACTTCCACTATAATAACCCCAATCTTTTAATTTGGTTTGAATCTGTTTTACTTCTTCCCCACTAGAACCATATTGCGAAAGCGCATATGCAACTGGAAACTTTGCCACAATAATATACAAACTTACCACACACAATAAAATACCTAATATGATATATTTTTTCTTCATTTTTCTTTCCTCCATCTTTTCTCCTATTTTTTCCAATTCCCAAAAACTTATACATTTTTTGCCATAAAAATAAATAAAAAAAATATATTTTTTTGTAAAATTTTGTTGCTATTTTTTTTTTTTATCTGTATAATAAAAATAGAAAATTTAAAAGGAGTAAAAAAATGGATTTTACGAAAGATATTAAATTCGACTGTAACCCAACTGCAAACCAGAATATAACCATTACTTATCATGGTTTTTTAAGTCACTCCGAAAACACTACTCTAGTTTATGGATTTGGTGAAAATTGGGAAAATACAACAGAAATCAACATGTCAAAAACAAAAGATGGTTTTGTTGCTAAAATCAGTATGCCTTCTTTTGACACATTTAATTTTTGTTTCCGAAATGAGAATTATGAATGGGATAACAACAACAATTGTAATTATATTTCTCCTATTTTGCCAGCTGTTTGTGAAGAAAAACTTGTGCTACCCAAATTCGACATAGACCATTTAATTGATGAAATATTACAACCACTAATTTTACCAGAACCAACTGAACAATTGCAAGAAAATACTCCTTTACAAATTTCAAGTGAACCAATTGATTTAGGCGAAGAAATTGGTAATATCTTATCCCAAATTGAAGATACTTCTTCTTGCGAAACATTAAAAGAATATTCTACCTTAGAAGAAATTCTTTCTTGTAAAATTATTTCGCAAGAACCAATAGAAGCATTAGAAAAAGAAAAAAATACTCTATCTAGAGAAGATTATGCATTTGCCTTATATGTAAATGACTACTTCAAAAACATTTTTGAAAAAATAGATGCCGAATTTGCAGAAGAAACAAAAAAAGTTGAAGCAACAATTTCAAAAAAATCAGAAACTTTAGAAACTTCACTGGTTCCTACACAAGAACATTATTTTACTGTAAGTCCTCGCAAATTAGGAAAATTTTATACCTTCCAAAAACGAATTAAACTTGCTTTTTACAAAGCTCTAGTCAAAATTCCACAATTGATTTTCGGTAAACAAGAAGATAAAAATTTTTAAAAAATCCCCTTAATCAAGGGGAACTTTTTTTATTTCTCACGCTTTTTACATACCAATTTTTTTCATAAATTGCTTTCCTTTTTTTACCATTTTTTTCTTACTGTTATCAATTCCTTCTGAATACGCCATCATCGCTCCTGCTGTAATCAAACTTCCTATCATTAATCCTTTTGTAAATTTCATTTTTCTTCCCTCCTTATCCTTTATTATCCTCTTTTTTCTCCAATCTATACTGTCTAAAAAATGCCAAAATTTGAAGTAACGCAATCAAAATCAAGAAATAACCAAAATATTTTTTCAAACTTTGATTATCTACTCTAAAAGACAATAGACTTCCGACAAATCGCTCCTATTACACCAAAATACATAAGCGGTTTTGCCACTTTATAATCAATCGTTTTGCATTTTATATTCATAAAAATTGCCACAATTGATGTTGGAATAAAAAAAACTAAATTAACACCTTGCACTTTATGTTGCTCTATTGAACTAAACAAATTCAGTAATAAAATCAAAATGGTCCCACCGCCCATACCAAGAGATGCAACCACTCCAGAAATCAATCCAAAAAGAATTTCTTTCATATCATCTTAACTCCTGCATAAATCAAAAATATAATAAACGAAATTTGCAAAAACTTTTTTCCAGAATGAAACAAAATTTTAGAACCAATATAACCACCAATAATTCCTCCAAAGGCACATTTTAGTGAAATTTCCCAATCAATATAATTTTGTCCCAAATAAAAAGTCCCACTTGTCAAAACCAACACAAATATACAAAAAATGGTAGTAGCTCTCGCTTTGACTTCTTCCATTTTCAAAACAGAACTCATATATGGCACAAGTAGTAAACCTCCTCCTGCACTAAAAAAACCACTTACCATTCCGGCCAAAAAACCAATTAACATGTTTTTCCAAAAGTTTTTATTTTTCATATCTTTAGCATTAACAAAAAAATACTTTTTATGCAAAAATTATTACTCCACATAAAGCACTATGTGAAAACCAAGTCCTATAGCAGTTTCTTTATTTTGTTCTATTATATAGAAAAAATTATAACGAAATGTAGCAAATTCTTTATCTCCAGCATGTACACTATCTCCTCCTCTAAATACAGCACTATTTTCACCATAATTTGCAATTTCTGTCGTTAATTCCCATACATTTCCTGCTACATCATAAATATTCTTTTGTGCTGTATTTCTCCCTTCTGCTGTTTCAAATATTCCTGTTGGAAATCTATATGATTCTCCAATATTTTTCATAATATTACTACTCAAAATCCAATCACCAGCACCTCGATTATTTGAATGATACACTTGCAAATAATTTTTACTTTCAGTATACGCATAGTTTCCCCAAGTTATACAATCAGAATCTGCTATATCCCAACCAATAAATTTACACATTGCATCCCACTGACTTCCTGTTATTAATCCACTTTGGAAAGCCACTGTTCCTTTTGTTTCATCTGCATTTCCATTTCTCCAATTATTACTCACTTCTAAAGATTTATCATGTGTAACGCCAACAATCGGTTCATTTCCTAACTTTATTGTGATATTATCATCCAAAGTAGATGTATCCATAACTACATCATGTGTTACACTTTTTATGCCTGCTCATATCTTCCTACCCAGAATCCTCCTGCCTTTTTCACAATTGGATATTCTGGTTGCTGTGCTGTTATTGTATTTTCAACTGTTGTTCCCAAAATATTAGTTACACCTAACTTATCTCCTTTAATTCCATCTGCAATTGAAATTACTGTAGTGCCATCCTGTTTTAAATAGTAATTCTTTGTCCCCAATTTTTTAGCATATGCCTCATCATTGGCTACTGGTATCCATACAAACTCATTGCCTTCACTGTCTTTGATAACATAACCAGTGTCAACTGTTCCTTCTGTTTGCGCAAATCCTGTTGGTATATGTTTCTGGATGCGCCGCATGCCAAGCCTGTCCATATTCTCAAACGGCATACAAAGTTGTATTTCCACTTACCATGAAACTTCCTGAACTTGTAAATTCTGGTACTGTTGCATTTGCTGTTCTTGCCCAACCTAAAAATGTGCATCCTGTTTGAGTTGGCGTTCTTGAAAAGTCAACTGTTACTGTTTCTCCATTTTCATGTCTACTACTTCCTGGTCCTCCTTGTCCTCCATTTGGATTATACGAAACTGTATATTTCGTCACAATTTGACTTCCATTTATTTCGCCATCAATGCTTACGCTTCCATCTGGATTTAAGGTTCCTATTTGCATTCCATCATAGTTCAAGCTTCCACTGCTATCTGTTGTAATCACTGCTCCACTTGGAATCTCCACTCCTTTTTCTAATTCTGCTTTCACATAATCATTCACATTTGCAAAATTGTTATCTGTCATATAATAATCCATTTCTAACTCTGCAATTTTTAACTCAATTTCTTCCTTAATTTTCGCCATATTGTTAATATCCACTGCCTTTTGTGCCTTTCCTAAAATACCGTTGCTTCCTGCTACCAAATTAATTGATACACCTACTAAAATCAATAGCACAATAATTGTAATCATAAGTGCAATTAATGTAATTCCCTTGTTATTTTTACTACTGTTTTTCATTCGTTTCCTCCTTATTTTAACCCCAAATGGGTAATTTTTATATAATGTTTTTGAGGTGAATAAAATGGAACTAAGATTAAGAGAATTACGAGAAGATAACGATTTAACACAAGAAAACTGTGCTAAAATCGCTTATATTTCAAAAAACTCCTATATTCGATATGAAAACGGAGAAAGAGTAGCTCCAATTGACACTATCGAAAAATTTGCATTATTTTACAATACATTAATTGACTATATTACTGGTTTAACTGACGAAAAAAACCTTATCCAAGAGGCAAAAAAATTTATTTTCATATAAAAAGAAAAAATTAAAATAAAAAACAACTACTGAAAATTTTTCAGTAGTCATTTTATTTTTTATAATCGGTTCATTATTTCTTCAAATTCTTCGCCATCAATTTTTTCTCTTTCCATTAACACACCTGCAACTTCCTGCAATTTTGACATATTTTGATTTAATATATCAACTGCTCTTCTGTAAGCTGTATCAATAATATTTTTCACTTCTGCATCAATTACAGAAGCTGTTTGTTCACTTACATCGTTATGCTGTGCAAAATCCCTACCTAAGAATACTTCTTCTTGCCCTGAACCAAACATAATTGTACCAACCACATCACTCATGCCATACTTGGTAACCATACTTTTGGCAATCTTTGTTGCTCTTTCAATATCATTACTTGCGCCAGTAGAAACATCTCCCAAAACAAGCTGTTCTGCCACTCTACCACCAAGCAAAGAAACAATATTTTCTTCCATTTCTGTTTTACTCATAAAAGATTTATCCTCTGCAGGACGATACATCGTATAACCACCAGCCATTCCTCTTGGCACAATGGAAATTTGATGTACATTGTCCTGAGTTGGCAAAAATCGGCTAACAACAGCATGTCCCGCCTCGTGAAAAGCAACCAATTTTTTCTCTTTTTCACTAATTACTCTTGACTTTTTCTCTGGTCCCATCGTCACTTTTACCATGGCTTCTTCAATTTCTTGCATTCCAATTTCTTGTTTGTCACGTCTTGCCGTAAGAAGCGCAGCTTCATTTAGCACATTTTCCAAATCAGCTCCTGCAAATCCAGCTGTATTTTTAGCAACAATACTCAAATCAACATCTGGTGCCATTCTTTTCTTTCTAGCATGCACTTCTAGAATTTCTTCTCTCGCCTTCACATCTGGTGCGCCAACTACAATTTGACGGTCAAATCTTCCTGCTCTTAGCAACGCTTTATCTAAAACATCTGGTCTGTTTGTCGCAGCAAGCACAATCACACCTTCATTTGGACTAAATCCATCCATTTCAACCAACAATTGATTTAATGTTTGTTCTCTTTCATCATGACCTCCACCAAGACCAGCACCTCTTTGGCGTCCAACTGCATCAATCTCATCGATAAAAATAATACATGGCGCATTTTTCTTTGCTTGGTCAAACAAATCTCTCACACGAGAAGCACCAACACCAACAAACATTTCCACAAAATCAGAACCACTAATAATAAAGAATGGTACGCCCGCTTCTCCTGCAACAGCTTTTGCAAGCAACGTTTTACCAGTTCCTGGTTGCCCTACCAATAAAACTCCTTTTGGAATTCTAGCTCCCATATCTGTAAATTTCTTTGGGGATTTCAAAAATTCTACAATTTCTTGTAATTCTTCTTTTTCCTCATCAACACCTGCTACATCTTTAAATAAAACTCTATTTTTATCATTCATATTAATCATTCTTGCTTTGCTTTTTCCAAATGTCATAGATGTTTTATTTCCACCTTGATTAGGGTTCATCAGCAATAACCAGAAAACTAAGAAAATGATAAGAATGACAAATGGTGAAAATACACTTAAAATTGCAACAAAAGCAGATTCTTCATCTTGCGTTACTGTAATTTGTCCGCGAAGCAATATTTTCCGATATTTCCTTCATAAATGTATCTAAACTTGGGATTGTTACTTCTTTTACACGATTGTTAATATCTCCACTTTTTTCAGTTACATACAAAGTTTCCTTATCAGACGATATTTCTATCTCTGTAACTTGTCCTTGATTAATTGCTTGAATCAACTCAGAATAATTCATCTTTCTGTCTGAATTATTCAACAACCCACTTAAAACTGCAACTGAAATAATGATAATTATCAGCCAAATCGCCAATGTTTTTATTCCACTTTTCAAAATTATTTCCTCCTTTGATATAGTAATCCATTTAACATAGTAGCACACAATCAAAATTTTTTCAAGTGATTTTTGTAATTTTTAATTTTTTATCTTGCAAACCAATTTTAACACGTTTATTCGGTGTCAAATATTTGTTTCCAATATTGTTATTACAAAGTTTTATGATATCATCTATATGTACTTTTTCAATGCCTTTAGTCGTTCCAAACAGTTTGCTAATAGAATATAAAATAATTCTTTTTTGCAATAATTTTTCCTGCTTGTTAAATTCTTTGATATTTAAAATAACCTCATTTCTCTCATTTTCCGAAATACAAATTTTACCATAAACTCGAATTGTCTGTTTTTCTAAATATTCTTCTTGTTCTTTTGCCAGTTCAGATAATCTCTCTAATGTACCAATTATACTTGGATTAAACTCTTTTTCAAGATACGGCAAAACAATATTTCTAATTTTATTTCTCGTAAATGTATTATCACTATTGGATTCATCCTGTCTTGCTTCGATTCTTTCTTCTTTTAAATATGCCTCAATCTCAAATCTTTGCGCTTCAAGTAGTGGACGAATATATTTACCTGTTTTCTTTTCTATCCCAATTAATCCTTTGGTACCTGTTCCACGCAAAATGTTCATCATAATTGTCTCTGCTTGGTCATTTTGATTGTGCGCAATCGCAATTTTATTTGCTCCCACTTTTTGCTGAATTTCGTCAAAAAAATCATATCTTACTTTTCTTCCCGTTTCCTCTAAACCACGTTTTTCACGTTTAGCAATTTCTGCTACATGAGCATGTTTTACAAAATACGGAACATTGACAGTCTGACAAAAATTTTCCACAAAGACTTCATCTATTTTTGCATTTTCACGCAAACCATGATTGACATGTGCTACAAAAATTTCAAATTTCAATAATCCATCTTGCCTGATTTTACTCAAAATATTTAGCATAGCAATCGAATCTGGTCCGCCAGAAACCCCTAGTAACACTCGGTCGCCATTTTCAATTAACTGATATTTGGTTATAAAATCATAAACTTTTTGTTCTAACATCATTCTACCCTTTTTTAATAGTTCTCATACTGCTGATTTGACAAATTTCCAAATTTTGTATAACTTGGCATCCACAAAAGTTTTCTCGTTCCAGTCGAACCACCTCTATGCTTTGCCACAATCACTTCTGCTTTATTTTTATCACTGCTATCCTCATTATAATAATCATCTCGATACAAAAACATAACAATATCTGCATCTTGCTCGATGGCGCCAGATTCTCTCAAATCAGAAAGCATTGGGCGTTTATCTTCCCTACTTTCCACACTACGCGACAACTGCGACAAAGCAATCACTGGCACATCTAATTCTTTTGCCAAAATTTTAAGAGAACGGCTAATCTCCGAAATTTCCTGCTCACGCGTTCCGCCTCTTTTAGAATTTCCTTGTATCAATTGCAAATAGTCAATCACAATCAAACCAATCTTTTTTTCCATTTTCAATTTTCTGCATTTGGTTCGGATATCCATAACTTTGATGCCCGGTGTATCGTCAATGTAAATTGGTGCATCTGACAAGAGCCCTGAAGCAGTTGCCAATTTTCCCCAATCGCTATCTTCAATTTGCCCTGTTCTAATTTTGTTGCTATCGACCATAGCTTCGCTTCCCAAAATTCTGTTACCAATCTGTTCTTTGGACATCTCCAAGTTGAAAATCACAACAGGAACATTATTTTTTACAGCGGCATTTGTCGCAATATTAATAGCAAAAGCAGATTTTCCCATCGCAGGACGCGCCGCAATAATAATCAGCTCCGAACCATGAAACCCAGATGTCATATTATCTAAATCAATAAAACCACTTGGCACACCTGTGATGCTTCCTTTTTGGTTATACAATCGTTCCAATTCTGCAAATGACTCCACCAACACATCTTTAATCGAAGCATAGCCTTTCGTGTTTTTATTTTGTGATAAATCAAAAATTTTTCTTTCCGCCAAATCTAAAATTTCATCAATTTCCTCAGTTTCATTATAACCAAGCGCCAACAATTCATTAGAAGATTGAATCAAATTCCTTAGCATATACTTTTCATCTACAATTTTAATATAACGCTCTACATTGGCAGTCGTAGGAACCTTATCTGGCAATGAAGCCAAATATTCTATTCCACCAATTCGCTCAAAATTACCAGCCTCCACCAATTCATTTTTCACTGTAATCAAATCAATTGGCTCATTTTTCGCATACAAACTCAAAATGGCATCATAAATCGCTTTATTATCCTCGCGATAAAACGCCTCTTTGCCCAAAATCTCCACACTGCTTAGCACAGCATCTTTGTCAGTTAGCATCGAACCAATCACTGCTTGCTCTGCTTCAATATCATGTGGCGGCACTTTTCCTACATCCATCTTAAAAACTCCATTTCTTGCCTTTTTATTTTTCTGTTACCATGACTGTAAGTTTTGCAACAACACCTTCATTTAGCTTAATCTCAACTGTTTGCGTTCCTGCCACTTTGATGCTATCTGCTAACATAACTTTCTTTTTATCCACCACAATATCAAAATCTCTTTTCAACGTTTCTGCAATTTCTTTGGCTGTAATCGCCCCAAATAAACGACCATTTTCACCAGCTTTTACTTGAAATTTTAACGTAATATTTTTCATTTTTTCAGCAAGCGCTTCTGAAGCTTTTCTATCTTCTGCCTTTCTAAAACTTTCAGAATCTTGCTTTGCCTTCAAATTATTCATGTTTCCACTATCAGCTGGAACTGCCATATTTCTTGGAAACAAATAATTTTTCGCATAGCCATCTGCTGCACTAATCACTTGATCCTTTTTCCCAACACCTTTAATATCTTGTTTTAAAATTACTTTCATTTTGTGCCTCCTTCTTGTTTTTAGGTTCTTTCTTCCTCATTTTAGTAATTTAATTATATGTATTTCACAAGCATTTGTC
>CAMSEX010000034.1 GCA_947057875.1 uncultured Clostridium sp. | reverse complement strand
AGATGACGAGAGGTGACTGGAGTTCAGACGTGTGCTCTTCCGATCTAACCTTCTGGAATATATGGTTCTGAACTAGATGCTTCTCGAATATTTTTCACTTCAATGGCAAGCGAAGTCGAAACTCCATTATTCCCTTTAGCTTCAAACGTATATTTTCCATTTTTCGTTACTTCGTATTCAGCATAATCACCACGTTTTTGAGAACCATCTGGTAACAAAATAGACTGAATACCTTCTACATCTTCTGTGTTTGCATTTGCTGTAATTGTCACTTTACTTTGTCCATCTTTTTCGGAACTAAGTTCTAATTGCAATTGTGGCTCAATATCTGTTGAAGTTATAACATTATCATTGTTCTTTGCTTTGCTAGCTCCCTTTATCGCTAGTACAATTCCAACACTAGCCACAAATACAATCATCACAATCAGTACAATAATTATCACTGGCGAAACTTTATAATACATACTTTTCGTCTCCTTTTTTCTTTTTTGTTATTATATACATAAATGCAAATTTTTTCAAATGTTTTTGCATAATTTTATAAAATTTCTATAACGCAACCAATCGATCCAAAGTTGTAGAATAAATATAAACTTCATCAACTTTTCTATTCAAAGCACTTTCCAAGGCTTCTTGATAGAGTTTTAATTGCACCCAATATCTTGTTTTTAATTCATTTTCCTCTTGTACAAAATCCGTTTTATAATCTAGCAAAACCAATTGATCATTCTCATCCACAAAATACAAATCAATCATTCCCTGTACGCTAATTTCTGCATCTGGAAATTCCTCTGAAACTCTATTCAAACAAAACGTCTTTTCCTTGTAAATTTCTTTGGCATGCTTCATTCTTTGGCAAATTTCTGATTGCAAAAATTTCATAATGATTCGCATATCAATCTTTTGGGCTTCCAACTCCGTCAAAATATGCTTTTGCACTAATCTTTGAACCAATTCCTGCAAATCCTGCCTTTGATAATCTCTCGAAAAATCTAACTTTTGCAACATCAAATGAATCAAACTTCCCTTTCTTGCAAACGTAATCTTTTCCTCTTTTTCAAGGACTTTCAGATGCATTTCTTCCAAACCAATTTCATTTTGAAATTTTTTACTTTGTCCTTCTTTGATTTGAGAAACTGTCATTTTTTGTGGAAGATTCACTTTTGTCAAATCAGCATATTGCCAATGAAGCAACTCATCAATCTTTTTCAAATCTACTTTTTGATTAAAATCAAACTCTCGTATTTTCTCTTCCTCGTATTCTTTTCTTTCCAAATCCTCTTTGCTATGCACTTGAAGTATCAAATTTTCCTGCAATTTTCCCGTCAAATACACCAAATAAATCCAATCCAAATATGATACATATTTCTTCAACAATATCGGATTCAACTTAGTTTTCAAAGCACCATACATATTTAATATTTCTATCTTATTATTTTCTTCTTTTTGAATATTATGACAAGTTCCAACAAGAATTAATTTTTCTTTTGCACGTGTCAGTGCCACATATAAAATTCGCATTTCCTCTGAAATAGCTTCTGTTTTTGCCATCATTTTAAGGGCTTGTTTAGCCGCTGTGGCATATTCTATTTTTCTTTCATAATCCACATACTGTGGACCAAATCCCCAATTTTTGTCCAACAAAATATCTGAATTCAAATCTTGCAAATTTATTTTCTTACTCGCTTGGCACAAAAATACAACTGGAAATTCCAATCCCTTGCTTTTGTGAATACTCATAATTCTTACCACATTCTCATTTTCTCCAATCACTTTCGCAGCTGCCATATCAGAACTTCCACTCTTCAACTTTTCTACAAATCGAATAAAATTAAAAAGTCCACTAAAACTTGTTTTTTCATACTCCTTAGCCCTCTCAAATAACATTCTCAAATTTGCTTGCCTCAAAGCTCCATTGGGAAGCCACCCCACATAATCCAAAAATCCAGTATCAATATATATTTTCCAAATCAATTCTGCCAAACTCAAAACTTCACTCTCTTGTCTCCATTTTTCAAGTTTTTCCACAAATAAGTGTACTTTTTCATTTTGCTTATTCTCCAGCAAATTTTCATACACTTTTATTTCACGATTTTCCAAACGAATTTCTACAATTTCATTATCTGTAAAATCGCCAATTGGAGACCTCATTACAGCCACCATTTTGATATCATCCAATGGATTGTCCAGAATTTTAAGTAAATTAAGCATTGTTTGAACCTCAATTGTATCCAAATATTCATTGCTACTATCTGAAAAAACAGGAATATTATTTTTTACCAATTCTCGCTCAAAAATAGGAGCTGCCATTTTTGTGGAACGTAGCAAAATAACAATATCTCGATATTCTATTTTTCGATAGTTTCCATCTTTGCCCCTTACCAATGCCCCACTTTTGACTAATTCTTGAATTCTCTGCACTGTAAAAATCGCTTCCAATTCTACTTTGCTCAAATTCTTTGTATTTTCATCTGCTTCTAATTCTTGATTTTCTTCATCTTCTTCCGTTTCCTCTGGCTCCTCTTTTTTCAAATCAATCAAATGCAATTCACTTTTTCCAAGACTGTTTTCAATCTCTGGGTAATCCGCTCCTAAATTCAAAAATTCCTCTTTGGTGTAGTTTATATCGCCTAATTCTTGGCTCATAATATTTTCAAAAATAGTATTCGTAATATCCAAAATATTTTGATTGCTTCTAAAATTCTTAAACAGCTGAATTTTTTGACCTGCTTCATTGCCCTGCAAACTATATACCTGATATTTTTTCAAAAATAATTCTGGACATGCCTGTCTAAACTTGTAAATACTTTGCTTTACGTCTCCTACCATAAAAATATTATTCCCACGAGACACACTTCTTAGAATAAATTCTTGCACTTCATTACTATCCTGATACTCATCAATCGCAATTTCCTCAAACTTTTGCTGGTATTTTTTTGCCACCTCAGTTGGCACAATTTCGCCATTTTCATTTTCTCTCACCAAAATTTGCAAAGCATAATGCTCAATATCATTAAAATCAATCATATTTTTACTTCTTTTTTTCGCTTTAAAATTTTCCTCAAAACGAAGTACCAAATTTTGCAAAGTATGTAAATTATCATACATCAAATAAATATTTTGATAAGCTTCCTCAGAATCACAAATCAATGTTTTTTCTGTCAACTTTTTTAGCGAATCCTTCAAACGATTTCTTGTATCTTTTGCCTCATCTTTTAATTCTATCGTCACTTTTTTATCTTGAGCCCATCTTGCAAATGTCATATTTTGTGCATAAATAAAAGCACCATCCCAAGATTCACAGCTCTGATAAAGCCCCTCCACAAGTTTGATATCGCTTTCAATAATGTCAGCATACTTTTTTAAATCATCATATTGGTCCAATTTATTTTTCAAAATCTTAAAATGATTCATGCAATCAACGATTTCTTCCTTTAAATTTTGAAGCAAAATTGCTCCCCAATCACTCTCAGAAAAATCCAAATCTTGGTCATTTTTTGAATTAAATTTCTCCACCATTTGAGCCAGCCACTTTTTTGGAAAAGGCATACTCTGCACCATTTGATAAACCTGCAAAACCATTGTCTGCACATTTTCGTCTCCTCGATAACCAGAATAACTTTCAATCAATTTGGCAAAATCCCTATCTTCGCTTTCATACAATTCCTCAAAAACTTCCTCCAATGTCTCCTGCTTCAACAGCTCAATCTCCTCCGTAGATGCAATTCTAAAATTGGCAGGCAAATCTATCTCAAAAAAATTATTTTTAATCACATCCAAACAAAACGAATGAATGGTACAAATATTAGATTTTGAAAGCAGCACAATTTGTTTTTGCAAATTGTCATTTTCTGGGCTTTCGTCCAATTTTTTATAAATTGCATCCAAAACTCTTTCGCGCATTTCTGCCGCCGCTGCATTGGTAAACGTTACCACTAATAATTTATCAATATCAATTTTATCTTTCAAAATTTTTTGTATCATTCTTTCCACTAGAACCGCGGTTTTTCCGACTTCCGCGCCGCTGCTGCCACTAAAATATCATTTCCTTTTTCATAAATTGCTTTTTCTTGTTCCTTTGTCCACTTCATCTTTCTACCTCAATTTTTTCTTTCATTATATCGCATCCTTTTTACATATTCAATCTTTTTTTGAGTTTGAGCATAAATTTGAATAGGAAAATAAAATTCACACAATTTTCACAATTCTACCACAAAAGAGACACAAACTTGTGTCTCTTTTATCCCCCACCAGCGAGGCTCTGTGGGGAGCCACTTATCCCCTGAAGCAGAGATAGCTGGAAAGTCACGAAAACCGGCTGATGGTTTTCGTGCGAGGAAGGGTTTTTAAGGGAAGGACACGCAGTCCTTCCCTTAGCTCTTCATAAATCTAATTTAATAAATCATTTGCCTTCTCTCAAGCGGGTCAGTCAAAACCGCCCCCTAAATCTTAATTACTCAACTCCCAAGCCGTTCCATTCCAGTTCATTTTCGCATTGGCAGGCAGACAAACAAGAGGACGGATACCGTTAAACACTTGATTAGCCCCAGCATAACCCACACATCCAGCAAAATTTATTGCCCTCACTGCATTAGAATTAACTGTATACTCAGATGATAACCAATATGCTCCTGCATTAGTTGTATTTGTTATAATATAAGGCATTTCTGTATTGTTAACAAAATAGCTTTCTGAACTTAAATCAGCCGAATGTAACGTTCCATATTTTGAATTATAACTTTCTACAAACTGTTGAAGAGTGGGCCCTCCTATAGCTGTTGCTTCACTAAATCCTTCTGCATATTTACTCCAATTCGATGTATTTCTCAACCAATTTACTAATGTATTTTGACTATCTCCCTGTACTTTATATATTTCATTTGTACTAATTCCACTTATCGTTGTCATTCCACTAATTGGTACATAATCACTTGAAATAATATATACGTTCTCTCCGTCATTCAGAAATATTTGCCAATCATTTACTCCATTTGCAGAATAATTTACTACATCTCCATAATTAGTTACTGAAATTGTTGCTACTGCCAAGTTTTCCCAAACAGCATACAATGTCACACTTTGGCTCCCCATTGTAAAACTTCCTGAACTTGTATATTCTGGCGTTGTTGCAGTGCTACTTGTTGCCCAGCCTAAGAAATTTGCTCCTTTTTTCGTTGGTTTTGTCGTAAAATCAATGCTCACGCTTTCTCCTGCTGCATATTTTTTCGTAGCTGGCACGCCTGTTCCGCCGTTTGCATCATACGAAACTGTGTATTTTGTCACAATTTGACTTCCATTAAACTCGCCATCAATGCTTACGCTTCCATCTGGATTTAAAGTTCCTATTTGCATTCCGTCATAGCTCAAATTGCCACTACTATCTGTTGTAATCACAGCTCCGCTTGGAAGCTCTACTCCTTTTTCTAATTCTGCTTTCACATAATCATTCACGTTTGCAAAATTATTATCTGTCATATAATAATCCATTTGCAATTCCGCGATTTTTAATTCAATTTCTTCTTTGATTTTCGCCATATTGTTCACATCTACTGCCTTTTGGGCTCATCCTAAAATTCCGTTACTACCTGCTACTAAATTTAGACTCACACCTGCTAAAATTAATAATACGATAATTGTGATAACTAACGCAACTAAAGTAATTCCTTTGTTGCTTTTTTTGTAAATAACATTTTCTTTCAACATCTTTTGTTTCCCCTCTTTCTTTTTTATTATAAAGCTAGTTTACATCAAAAAAGAAAAAAATATAAGGTGTCAAATAAAATGACGTTACTATATTTTACATAATTTTAGTTGTAACTTTTTTTATTCTCTCAGTGTCTTCCATAACTTCATATGCCCTCAGCATCGTCTTTACTTTCTTGTCTTCGATATATTTTAAATACCACAAATACAAAACTAGCAAAAAAATTGCAATATTTTTTAATTTTAAAATCATAATACTATACAACAAGGTAATACTAATTAAAATAACTTGTGTCAAATAATTCATAAAAATTGTGGCATTTTTGTTTCCTATTTTCTGGATTAACATTTCTTTTAAAATTCTGCCACCATCTAAAGGAAGCATTGGCACCAAATTAAAAATCGCCAAAATAATATTAGTGTACACAATCTTTTCTGCCAAAATTTCATTTATTGGCAACCACGCCACCATTACCGCAAGCCAAATATTCATCAGCGGTCCAGCTAAATAAGTTATCACTTTTTTGATTGATTTTCTTTGGCTATACAAATAAAATTGTACTGAAACTCCCAACGGATTAATCGTAAACACTTTTGGCTTTAATCCAATTGCCATTCCAACTGCTAAATGTGCCATTTCATGCAAAATAATGGAAATAATAAAAATCAAATATACATCCATTTGCTCCAAAATAAAAAATAAAATTCCAAATAAAATGATTTTCAAATTAATTTCGACTTTCAAAATGACCTCCTAAAACTCTATTTTCTCTGCTGGATTAATTGGCGTATCATCTATTCTAATTTCAAAATGCAAGTGCGGGCCTGTGCTATTTCCCGTGCTTCCAACTGTTGCAATCACTTGTCCTTGCGTAATTTCTTGTCCTTCTGATACCAACATATCTTGGCAATGAGCATATAACGTTGTCACATTATCTTTTGTAATACGAATATGATTTCCATAATCTCCTTCGCTTGACACTTGTGTTACCACACCGCTCATCGAAGCAATAATTTGTGTTCCACTATTTGCTCCAATATCTACTCCCGTATGATTCCCAGTTACATTTTGATAAGCAGATTCTCTTGCCCCAAAACCAGATGTAACTACTCCTTCAATGGGTTTTACAAAAGGACTTGGATTTGCCTGCACAGGAGTCGGATTTGTCTCGGGGGGCACTAAACTTTGTGGTTCTGCTATATTTTCAACAATAGACTGATTTTCTTGTGCTGGCTGATTATTGACAAAAATTCCTTCTTCTTCGTTTTCATCATCTTCTTTTAAATAAGCCATAATAAAATTGAATTTTTCGCTCAAATTAAAATTATATTTAGAAACACTTTCCAAAAAATTTTGTGTAAAAATATAGTCTTTATTTTTCACAGCAAAAACTGTCACTGCCAAAATCAACAAAATCAACATTTCCAACAAAATTTTGCTACCTAAATACGTTTTCTGACGTCTTGGTTCAAGCACTCGATTTCCCATTGCAACATTTCTTTGATTTCTGCGATAATAGATTTCTTCGGCTCTTTTTATTTTTTCATGGTCATTTAAAATTCTTTCCAAAAATATTCACCCCTTTTGTATAGTTTAATATATTCTTGAAAAGAAAAATTATGTCCCAAATTTTATATCAAAAGCAATGTAGCAATCACTATGCTCGAAATTAGCAAAGCATTACATACTTGCAAAAATTTATATTTTTTTCGTAAAGAAATTTCCTCCTTGTTATTGGCTTCCTTTTGCAATTTTTTCACATAATTATTAATTGTGTTTTCTGCCTCTTTCATCACAATCATTTTTTTATTTTTGTCTTCCCCCTGAACTTTTCCTTTTGTATTATACTCACTTTGCTTTAATTTGACATTAGGCTTCAAAACGACAATTGCCTCATCTACAACATTTGAAGCCATTCCTTTCAAAACAATAATATTTTTCATTTTACTCAGTTGCATACTTGCTCCTCCTAAAATAAATTTTCCTTAGTTTTTCCAAAATTTAGAAATTTATACTTATTTCCATGCAAAAAGAACTACCAAAAATCCTTGATAGTTCAAAACAACTATTATGTAACGAACTTACTTAATCATAAAAAGTCAAATCTTTCATATATTTTAATAATTGGAGGATTCTTATGGGAAACGAAAAAAGTATGGATTTTAAACACAAAGAAGTGATTAATATAAAAAACGGCAAACGTCTTGGTCATGTCCAAGACGTTACCGCTGATTTAAAAACAGGTACCATTACAGCCATCATCGTGCCCGGTACTTCCAAAATGTTCAATATTTTTGCCTCTGATTCAGAAATCTTAATTCCTTGGGAAAACATCACTTGTATTGGCGATGACATTATTTTAGTGGATTTTTAGCTTATTTATACAACCTTCGCATATGGTCAATTGCTGTTTTCTCTAGACGAGATACTTGTGCTTGCGAAATTCCAATTTCCTCTGCCACTTCCATTTGCGTTCTTCCTGCAAAAAAACGTTTATTAATAATCATTTGTTCTTTTTCATTTAACTTCTTCAACGCTTCCACAATCGTAATATTTTCAGCCCACATTTCATCTGTGTTTTTCTTGTCTTTAACTTGGTCCATCAAATAAATACTATCACTTCCGTCATTGTAAACTGGTTCTTGAAGCGAAAGCGGATCCTGAATGGCATCCAAACTCATAACAACTTCTTCTCTTTCCACTTCCAACGCTTTCGCAATTTCATCAACATTTGGCTCTTTGCCAGTTTCTTTTGTGATTTTTTCTTTGACTTGCAATACCTTATACGCCAAATCTCTCACAGAACGGCTCACACGCACCATATTATTATCTCTCAAATATCTACGAATTTCTCCAATAATCATAGGAACTGCATAAGTGCTAAGCTGAATATCCAATGTTATATCAAAATTATCAATTGCTTTAATCAAACCTACACAACCTACCTGAAATAAATCGTCAGCATTTTCTCCGACGTCCTCCAAATCTTTGAATTACACTTAATACTAATCTTAAATTTCCAGAAATTATTTTCTCTCTTGCCGTTTCATCTCCTTCTTTCATTTGTTTGAATAATTCTTTATTTTCTGCATTTGTTAATACTTTTAATTTAGAGGTGTTTACGTTACTGATTTCAACTTTGTTAATCAAACTGAAAACCCCCTTTTGAAAATAAGTAAAAATTAAACTAAACATTTAATTTTTAAGATAACTTAATTATTTCCAAATTTAGGGGGTTTTATACTAAATTTTATTACCTTTTTCTAAATGCTAAAACTTCTTTATTTTTCATAAGTAGTTAATATTTTTTACAAAAAATATTAACTAAGTTGTCTGTAAAGCTCCTTCGTCGCTAACAGCTAACTTAATCCTTTCAATTGCTTCAAGCGTATTTTCTCTGGTTCCAAAAGCAGTTAAACGAAAATATCCTTCGCCACTTGGTCCAAAACCTACACCTGGCGTTCCTACAACATTTGCTTTGTTTAGCAAAACATCAAAAAATTCCCAAGAAGTCATTTTATCTGGCACTTTTAGCCAAATATAAGGTGCATTTACGCCACCAAACACCGTATATCCTGCCTCTTGCAATCCTTCTTTAATAATTTTTGCATTTTCCATATAATACGCAATATTTTCCTTAATTTGTTTTTGCCCTTCCTCTGAATAAACTGCCTCTGCTGCACGTTGTACAGGATAAGACACACCATTAAACTTCGTTCCATGACGTCTATTCCACAATTGGTTTAACGAAACTTCTTCGCCTGCTTTTGTATAACCCTTTAACTCTTTAGGAACCACTGTATAAGCACAACGAATTCCCGTAAAGCCTGCTGTTTTTGAGAAACTTCTAAATTCAATTGCAACATCTTTTGCCCCATCAATTTCATAAATCGTGTGTGGTACTTCTGGCTCACTAATAAAGGCTTCATAAGCACTATCGAACAAAATAATTGCTTTATTTTGCTTCGCATATTCTACCCATTTCTTTAGCTGTGATTTCGTCAATGTCGTACCTGTTGGGTTATTTGGCAAACATAAATAAATCATGTCTGGTACTTTTTCTGGAAAATTTGGCACAAATCCATTTTCAGCAGTTGCTGGCATATAAATCATGTTTTCATAAGCGCCTTTTTCTGGATTGTATTTTCCAGCTCTTCCTGCCATGACATTGGTATCTAAATAAACAGGATACACTGGATCAGTAATGGCAACCATATTATCCACTCCCAAAATGTCTCCAATATTGCCACAATCACATTTGGCGCCATCTGATACAAAAATCTCGTCTGGCGCAATTTCCACACCACGTTTTTGATAATCAAATTGAACGATTTTCTCTCGCAAAAATTCATATCCTTGTTCTGGTCCATAGCCACGAAAAGTTTCTTGCTTGGCTTCTTCATCTACCGCGTTTTTCATTGCATTAGCTACTGCTGGTACAATCGGTCTTGTGACATCTCCAATCCCTAATTTTATGATTTTTTTGTCTGGATTTTTGCTTTGAAAATCTGCCACTTTTTTGGCAATCGTAGAAAATAAATAACTATCTTGCAATTCTAAAAAATTCTCATTTATTTTAATCATATTTTACCTTCCTTCTATGATTATTCTATTTCAGCAAAAATAAATTATTATTTTTGTTTTGCTTATTGTATCATGATTGGGATTTTTTTTCAACAAATTTAAAAAATGATACAAAAAAATCCGATTGATTTTAAATCGGATTTCCCAAAATCTCTAAAATTTTCATTTGCATTTCTTTATGCTGCACTAAATTTTCGTCATTTTCTAAAACCATTTTTTTAAATTCTTCATAGGAAAACCATTTTACACTTGCTACTTCTTCCTCTTGTAATTTTAATTTGGTTATATCCATATCTTTTTTTATCAAATAAACATCTACTAATTCGTTTTCTATGATACGTTTTTCAGAATTCTCCACAACCGCACAATCCTTTACTGTAAACAAATATTGCAATTCATTTTCTTCTGCCTGCAAACCAATTTCTTCACCCAATTCGCGTATGGCGCCTTCCATGCTTGAATCTCCTGCTGATAAATGACCAGAGGTAGCTGTTGTCCATTTATTCGGATTTGTTTCTTTTTGGGCACATCTTTTTTGCAATAAAACCTCATTTTTTCCGTTCACAATCCAGATATGTACTGTTTTATGCCATAATCCTAGGCGATGTACTTCCTCTCTGGATACAACTTCTCCTGTTTTTTCTCCCTTTTCATTTAAAACTTCAATCTTCTCCATTATCCATCGACCTTTCTTTGTTTACTTCTGCTGATTTACAAGGAATTCCAAGCACTCCTGCAAACTGTTTCATAAGTTCCCTAGTATCTCCTGCATAAATAAATGATTTGTCATACTCACTAAAATATTTTGCATAATTTTCAAACGCAGAATCATAATCTGACATCCTACTTTCAATATAATCCAAATTATTTCCTTGTAGATTATTCCTTTGAGCCCATTCTTCTGGCGTCATATCAGAATGTACATAAATCGAAACAATTGCTTCTCCAAATTCTTCTTTTAATTTTCGTAATGTGTCTATATCACTACAAATAAGTAACTGTGGTTTATCGCCAATAATCAGATTTTCCCACATTTTATCTGTATCAATTCCATATTCAGTTTCAAATCGCTTATATCTCAATTTACAATTTTCTAAGTGATATTCTTTTTCTCCTTTGCAAATCATTTCTGTACCATCATTTGAATTTCTTTGCCTATCTGCGTGTTTAGAAACTTGCAAACACCCTACATCATTTGCTCCTTGAATTAAAATTTTCTTTCCAGAACCAGGACTTCCTGCCACAACATAAATTTTGTTACCTCGTAAATTTCTTGGTTGTACTGGTTGCTCAAAAATTTGATGCAAAATTTCTTTTACTTCATCAAAACCATTACCCACATTAAAAATAATATTGTCAAATAACATAATCTCATTGGGATACATTCTATAAATTTCCAAAGCCGTTTGATACCTTTTTTCAATTACACTTGGGTCCGTAACACCTCCTCGCTCTCTTAAATAAATCTCTGTAAATTCACCTCGGCTTGGTTTTCTTCTATGTACAAAATACGATTTCATACTATTTCCAAATTTACTTCGCAAATGCTTCAGCACTCCTGGATTGTTAATAATCGTTACTGGTATTTTTCCACTTTTTTTATATTCTGCAAGCATTCTAGGAGATAAACCATACTCTTT
>CAMSEX010000033.1 GCA_947057875.1 uncultured Clostridium sp. | reverse complement strand
ATATGGAGAGAAGAGGGTTATTATAGAAAGGGTTTTAAATGAAAAAAGTAATTACTTATGGAACTTATGATTTATTGCATCATGGACATATCAGATTATTGGAAAGAGCTAAACAGTTAGGAGATTATTTGATTGTTGGAATTACATCTAATGATTTTGATAAACAACGTGGAAAAATAAATGTTAAACAATCTCTTATGGAAAGAGTAAAAGCAGTAAAAGATACAGGTTTAGCAGATGAAATAGTCATAGAAGAATACGAGGGACAGAAAATAGATGATATCTGTAAATATGGTATTGATATTTTTACAGTAGGTTCAGACTGGGAAGGAAAATTTGATTATTTAAAGGAATATTGTCAAGTTATTTATTTACCACGTACGAAAGGAATATCAAGTTCTGAGTTGAGAACAGAGAGCAGAAGAATAAAGTTAGGTTTGGTGGGAGAAAGTGTTTATTTTGAAAAAGTTGCCAGAGAAAGTAATTTTGTAAATGGAATAGAAGTGGTAGCAGTTTGCACAAATGAAGAGAAACCAAAAGTGGATGTATTAGGGCATAAAGTATTTTATACCAATCATTATGAGGAAATTTTAGAGAGTGTGGATGCTGTATATTTAATTTCACAACCTTCAAGTCATTATACTCAAATTGAAAAAGCTTTATTAAATCATAAGCATGTTTTGTGTGAATCTCCAATTGCATTATCAAAAAAGCAAACTTCGACTTTATTTGATTTAGCAGCGAAAAATAATTGTGTTCTAATGGAAGGGATAAAAACAGCCTATTCAACAGCTTATTTAAGGTTGTTATTATTACTAAAAGGTGGAATAATAGGGAATATTATTTCAGTAGATAGTACCTGTACGAGTTTAAAAAAAATAGACAAAGAAAATGAGGAAAAATTAGAACAAACTTGGAATAGCATTTGTGCTTGGGGACCAACTGCAATGCTTCCCATTTTTCAGATATTAGGTTATAATTATAAAGAGAAGAGAATTATTTCAAATTTTGCAGATACACAAAAGTCATTTGATTTATTTACGAAAATAGATTTTATCTATCAAAATGCAGTTGCTTCTATAAAAGTTGGAAAAGGTGTAAAATCTGAAGGAGATTTAATTATAACAGGAACAAAAGGATATGTATATGTTCCAGCACCGTGGTGGAAAACGGATTATTTTGAAGTCAGGTATGAAGACCAAAATGAAAATAAAAGATATTTTTATCCATTAGAAGGAGAAGGAATTCGCTATGAATTAGTAGAATTTACTCGTTCAATAGAGGAAAATAGGACAACTACTCATATGAGCAAAGATATTTCGTTGGCAATTAGTAAAATTCTTGAGGATTTTGAAAATAAAAATAATATGATTGAAATCTAGTTTTATAGCTTGGTTTTGATTTTAAAAAAGGAGCTTAAGATGAAAAAAAGAAATTACGGAATTGATTTATTGCGTATCATAGCAATGTTTTTTGTCGTAATCATCCATATTTTAGGACAAGGTGGAGTGGTTGAAACAGTAGCAGATGACAAAGGAAAATTTGCTATTGCATGGTTTTTCTATATAATTGTTTATTGTGCAGTAAATTGTTATGCTTTAATTACTGGATTTGTTTGCTTTTCAGAAGAAGATAAACCACATAAATTTTCTAATTATATTGTTTTATGGTTACAAGTAGAGTTTTATAGTGTTTTAATTACTTTTCTATTTTGGAAATTGTATCCAGAATTAGTTGGTACCAATCAATTATTAGCTTCGTTTTTACCAGTAACAGCAAGAAATTATTGGTATTTTACGGCATATACGGGTGTATTTTTAGCGATGCCTTGGCTCAATAAAATTGTACAGAAATTAGAAGTGGAAAATTTAAGAGCGTTTATGATTGGCATTTTTACTTTTTCATTGTATGTTACAATTGCAGATTTGATAGGAAAAGATTTGTTTTATTTAGAATCAGGATTGAGTGCTTTATGGCTTGCCATTATATATATCATAGGTGCGTATATTAAAAAATGTGAATTGCATAAGAAAGTTAAGATAAAAAATATGGGATTAATTGGAATATTATTAGTGATTTTAACTTGGGGATGGAAAATTGGAGTTGGAGAATTAACAAGAGTTTTAGTAGGAAATGAAATAGGAAGTAATTTTTTATTTTCTTTTGTATCACCAACTATTTTAGGAATAGCAATTGTTATGTTATTGATTTTTGCTAATTTAGAAATAAAAGAAACGGCACAAAAAATAATCCAATTTTTAAGTCCAGCGGTTTTTGGAGTATATTTATTTCATGTACATCCTGTGATTAATTCTTATGTTATAACAGATCGATATGCGGATATTGGAAATTTATCATTATTTCAAATTCCAATGGCAATACTTGGTTCAGCCGCAGTTGTATTTATAATAGGAATTTTGATTGATAAAATACGTATTTTGTTGTTTAAAATATTAAAGATAGATAGTTTTGTGACCAATATGGAAAAAAGTATAAAGAAGATGTTGAAAGTATAGTAGAAAAAAGAGGAGTTATAAACAATGGACAAAGAAAAAAAGTTACATATAGGAATTATTATAATAGGTACAATCGTTTTTTTCATGACATGTTTTCATACAAATGTACATAATGATCAAGCCTATACAATGGGCGTAAATAATTTATCAATTAGAGAAGAAATTTCTGCTTTAATAGAGGATGTACATCCAATTTTATATTATATGATGCTGAGAGGATTTACAGCTGTATTTGGAAATACAGCAATATGGTGTAGAATATTTTCCTTGTTTCCAATTGTGATTTTGGGAATTATACGGATATACTCATATTAGAAAAGATTTTGGAGAAAAAATAGGAAAATTTTTTACTTTTTTAGTTTTTTTCTTGCCAATTATGTTAGAAGAAGCAAATAACATAAGAATGTATTCTTGGGCTGCATTATTTGTATCCTTATCTGCAATTTATGCTTATAGGTTATGTAACCAAAATAAAGTAAGTTGGTATGTGTATTTTGTGATATTTAGTTTATTAGCAGCATATTCGCATTATTTTGCAACCTTTACAATTGTGTTAATTAATATTATATTATTGATAAACCAAATAAAAAACAGAGAAGTTACAAAAATAAAAAGATATTTAATCAGTGGTGTAATTGAAACATTACTATTTATTCCTGGAATAATTATATTTTTTTATCAAGTTACAAATGTAACACAAGGCTATTGGATTGAAATGCATTACCCATGGATATTAATTAATACAGTATTTTTTTATTTTAATCTTGCAAAAGGCAGTAGAATATTAAATATAATGATTGTTTTAGTAGGAATATTAATAGGAATTTGTTCAATAAAAGTATTATATAAAAATCGTAAAGATAAAAATGCTAAATTGGCAATGATAGCAATATTAATTTATACTATTATTATTGTAGTTTCATTAATGGTTTCTATTGTCAAACCAATATTTGTGCCAAGATACTCTTTCCCAATGGTTGCGTTAGTGATATTTGCCTTATCTTATGTTTTAGCTAATATAGAAAATCAGAAAATTTATAGTGTCATGATGTTGTGTTTAATTTTTATTTCAATAGCTAATATAGGTAAATTTTTTATTAAAATATATGCAAGAGAGAATCAAGAAGTTTTTCAAATAGTAGAAGAAAATTTGAAAGATACAGATATTCTTTTATACAACAACACTGACTTTGCAAGTATCTATGCAAATCGATTTAGCACACATAAAAATATAGTATATCATTTAGGAGCAAATTGGAATTTGAAAAAGGTACTAGAAGTAGACGGAGTTGAGTTAATAGAAAATCTTGAAGAAGTCAATAAAAATAAAAGAATATGGTTAATAGAAGATGAAGAGAGATTATTAACAAAAGAAATGGGAGTTGAAGAAGAGAATATAATCTTACAAGAAGAATATTTTTGTTCTTATATAAATTTTAAGATATATATTACTTTGATAGATAAACATTCATTATAGAAATAGTAGGAGAATAAACATGTACTACACCTACATTTTAAGATGCCAAGATAACTCGCTCTACACTGGTATTACAACCGATTTAAAACGTCGCATGCAGGAGCATTTTTCGTCTGGAGAAAAATGTGCTAAATATACTTTGCGCCACAAGCCCCAAAGATTGGAAATTGCTTGGCAATCGGAAAACAGAGTGTTAGCATCGAAATTAGAATTTCATATCAAAAAAAGTTTGTCCAAAAGCCAAAAAGAAGAGCTGATTAAACATCCTGAAAATTTAGAAAAATTTTTAGATCAGAGGATTGAGAGTGCATTATATCAAGTTATAAGTAGTTAGGAAATTTTGATTTAGCATAAAACAAACCTTCTTGCATAGAATATATAAAAACAAAAAGGAGGTTTCAATATGTGGCAAAATGGAAATTATATGCAAGACTTAAATTATTATAACCAAAATCCAAACTATACTTATAATCCTTATATGCAAAACATGCCAAGCAGTACTTATGCATCACAAAACAACATGAATATGAATAACATGGGGAATGCAAGCAACATGAATCCGCCGATGAGGCAACCCCAACAAAATTTGAATGCTATGTATCCAGCAGTTTACAGAATTATTTCACCAGTTGTGTCTCAAGTGGTCTCTAATAATAACACAAATTATTTAACAGAAGATGGCTTGAATAGTATGGTTGACACAGTCTACAACATTGTGGAAGGAGATATCAATTTGTCAAATAGTCAAAATACAGCAGCAAGTGTGGCGCAAACAACAACGACAGAAAATTCCTCAAGCAATTGCTCAAGGGCAAATACGACCAGCACGGGGCGGGAGTACAGCAACTACTGCAAACGTTACTACGAATAGGTCAAATTCTTTATTAAGAGATTTGATTAGAATTATGATTTTAAACGAAATATTATCAAGAAGACAATGTCAACCAATGATGATGCAAAATACCAACATGTCAACTGGGAATATAAATCCAAATATGTTTATGTAAGAATAAAAGCAAGCGAATTTTAGCTTGCTTTTTTCTTACATATTTGGAGAACATAGAAAATTTTTAAAAAATCTCGAAATATGCTATACAAAAAATGAAAAATGTGGTAATATATAAAAAAGGTTGGATTTAAAAGGAGGAGTAAAAATGTCAGGACATTCAAAATGGCACAATATTCAAGCCAAAAAAGGAAAAGCAGATGCAGCACGTGGAAAAATATTTACAAAATTAGGAAGAGAATTATTGATTGCAGTCAAACAAGGAGGTCCAGACCCAGCAGGAAATTCAAAATTAAAAGATGTTATTGCCAAATGTAAAGCCAATAACATGCCAAATGATACCATAAACAATGCTATCAAAAAAGCTTCTGGAGAAGGTTCAAGCGCTAATTACGAAGAAATTACATATGAAGGCTATGGCACAAATGGTGTTGCTGTCATTGTAGAGTGTAATACAGATAACAAAAACAGAACAGCGGCAGACGTTCGCCATGTCTTTAGTAAAGCTGGAGGAAACTTGGGAACTTCAGGTTGCGTGTCTTATATGTTTGAGAAAAAAGGAATCTTGGTGATTGAAAAAGAAACTTGTGCTTTGAGTGAAGATGACCTAATGATGCTTGCCATCGACAGTGGAGCTGAGGATTTTGAAGCTGAAGAAGAGGTTTATCAAATTAAAACTGCACCAAGTGATTTTACAAGTGTTACCGAAAAATTAACAGAGGCAGGAATTAGTTTTTTAGAAGCAGGTGTTGAAATGGTGCCAAGTACGTATGTTGCGTTAGAAGAAAAAGAAGCCGAAAAAATGCAACGTTTAATTGATAACTTAGAAGATTTAGATGATGTAATAGAAGTGTATCATAATTGGGAAGAATAATTACGAAAGAAAGCTGAGGAAAGAAATGGAGTTTTTAGCAA
Source organism: uncultured Clostridium sp. (assembly GCA_947057875.1). Classification (GTDB taxonomy): domain Bacteria; phylum Bacillota; class Clostridia; order TANB77; family CAG-508; genus Scatovivens. The sequence continues at coordinate 6,101 of CAMSEX010000033.1, read as the reverse complement.
TCATATTCATATTGTTAATGGTTATTGCAATGTTGGCTATTTTGGCAGTTTCGCAAATTAAAATGGCTGGTATGAACGTAACTGATTTTTGGAGTTTTATCAAGGCAAATGATATATTGGATAAATTATATGTTTTTTGCATTAAATACGACAATTTAACACCTCAGCAACAGATTATCTTCCTTAAAGAAGCCGAGAAGGTTTTTAGCGCCTTTGACAAGGTTCCAGATGCTTTATGGGAGGAAGATTATCAAAAGTATATCGAAATTTTAAATCGTTATAAAGATATAAAATTATTGCGATGGGAATCTAAATAAAAACAGCCACTGGAAGTACGTTTGAGTACTTTGCCAGTGGCTGTTTTTTGTTACTTATGTAAGAGCTTGCGGATGTCTTCCTCGTCTTTGCGTTTTTGTAGCCATTTTTTTGCAAAATGAAAAATGCACCACAATCCTCCAAAGACATAATATGCTCCAACCAAAAAGAGCACAATACCGTTTACGGATTGTAAAAGCTCAACACCGACTCGTAAAATAATAGTAATAATAATTAGTGTCAAGCCAGCAAAAAAGTTCCGAAAATCCGTTATAATTTTCATCTTTCCTTGTCCTTTCTTGGAAAATTTTCCGCTGTTATTCTTTGAAAATGTTGTGCATCAAGAAAACAGGAAAAATAGTGAATAGTTACTGATAAGGTTATTATAGCATAATTGACATAAATTGTCAAATCAAAAAATCTCTACTAACAAGAGTTGGCAGAGATTTTTTGATAGAGAGCAAATTAGAAGTCAATTTCGTCGAGCTCTACATGAAAGTGGTGCGAAGGTAGAACATTAGGTAATTTAAAGGAACATTTTTGGTTTTTGCCCATATCGAGAAATTCAGAGTGTTCCGTTCCTCCGAACAGGAGGCTCTCTTGTATAATTTGTTTTGGATCAAGAGATATTCCTTCAGTCTTCCATTCAAATCCACAGATCATAATGTTAATCCCTCCTTTAATTGGTTTGATTATAATTATTACCAAAACGATTAATGATAATATAGATTATATTACCATACGTTATATAAATTGTCAAATGCAATTTATATAAGAAATTGGAACCATTTAAGTCAGGAATTCATACAATAAAATGAGCAAATAAATTTTTGATAAGGAAGTTATGAATTATGCAAAAAATTAGATATTTTGATCATAGCGCAACAACAGCAATCGATCCAAGAGTACTAGAAGAGATGATGCCTTATTTAACAGAAAATTTTGGAAATGCGTCATCCATGTATTCGATAGGAAGAATGAATAAAGAATCAATGAATATAAGTAGAAATAGAATTGCGACCGCGATAGGGTGCAATCCTAATGAAATATATTTTACAAGTGGCGGTACTGAAAGCGATAATTTGATTATTAAGGGAATTGCTATTGCCAACAGACGATACGGAAACCATATTATAACCACGCAAATTGAACATCCAGCCGTACTCAACACGTGTCATTTTCTAGAAAAATATCTGGGATTTCGAGTGACTTATTTAAACGTAGACAGCAAAGGCAGAATTAGTCTTAGAGAACTAGAAAGAGCAATTAATCGAAGCACGATTTTAATCAGTGTGATGTTTGCCAATAACGAAATTGGTACCATTCAAGAAATCGAAGAAATTGGCAAAATAGCCAAGCGCTACGGTGTATATTTTCACACAGATGCGGTTCAGGCAATTGGAAATTTTCCAATTGATGTCAAAAAATTAGGAATTTCGGCATTGTCGGCAGCAGGACATAAATTTTATGGACCAAAAGGCGTTGGTTTTGCGTATATTCGTGAAAATGTCAATTTTGTCAGAATCCAAGACCGGAGGTCATCAGGAAAAAGATAAACGCAGCGGAACGGAAAATGTGGCAGGCATTGTTGGTATTGGAAAAGCGATAGAAATTGCACAAAACGAAATGGGGGATTATACAAAAAAGTTGCGCATTTTGCGAGACTATTATTTGGCAAATGTGGAGCAAAATATCCCATTTATTCGTATCAATGGAGATTTAGAAAATCGCTTGCCGGGCAATGCTAATATTTGTTTCAAAGGTGTGGATGGCGGAGCAATGCTAAACGAGCTAGATAAACGAGGCATTTGTGCGTCAAGTGGTTCAGCTTGTAGTGCAGGACTTCTCAATCCGTCGCATGTTTTGCTTGCCATTGGTGTACCTTCAAGTATTGCGCGAAGTAGTTTAAGAGTGACTTTTGGGCGTGAAAACTCGACACAAGATGTGGATTATTTAATTCAAAGTTTAATTGAAATTGTTGGTCAATTGAGATAAAAGAAAAAGCGTGGGAAATTTGGCAAAGACAAATTTCACTCGTCTTTTTGTTTTTGAGTAGAAAATAGAAAAATTTTTATTTTTTAGAGCAGAAAAAAAGCGTGGGAAATAGAAGTGCCCCACCAGGGGCAGAAATTATTCTGCTAGGTGGGGAATAGAAATTTTATGAAAGGTTGCTGAATTTAGGCGAAATTGTCATTGTTGCTTCAATAAGTTCATTATCTGGAAATGGAACTAATTCAGGTGGTGTCTTTGGAACCTCTGAATTTGGTGTCTTGCAAATCGGCATGTTGGATAAGGATAATTCTTTCAGAATTCCAATATCTTCATACATTGTTACACGTTTTAAATTTCTTGCAATTTCATACATGAAATTGGATAAAAAGTGCTGTATCAATTTGTTTTTGTAAACTGTATCATGGTTATACTTTCCATGTTTTGCTTCTTCATGCATGAGACCAGTTCTGCCTTGAAGTTCCAGATTTATACTAAGGACACTAAATGTTGCATGCAAAGACTGATATCCAGTATCTTTTTTAGGATTTTTTATATAGTCTTTACAAACAACGATATCAAAGCCATTTTCTCGAAAAAAATCCTTGCTGTAATTCATAAATTGATATACGAAAGGAATCGTAACATTGTCTTCGGTCGAGTTATTATAAGCATACACAATATCCCTATAACCAATCATGTCTTTCGTAGGGCTTTTTTTATAGTTATCGTTCCACATATTTTGCAATATTTTTTTAGCGATTTTTTTATCTGCAAATGTGAAGTTTTCAAAATCTTTAATTGAATTGAAGATTTTCTTTATATATAATAGAGTTTCTTCAGTTACTTCACAGGTTCGAATTTTAGCAAGAGTACTTCGCACAGATTTAAACCGATCTTCTGTGGATTTGATAATGTATGAAGGGTTAGAAAAACTTTTGTTCCTTTCAGACATTATCTGATCGATGTATTTAAGTGTTTTTCTGTCTTGAAATGCATTTAAGAAAATCAGTAATTGATTAATCTCCCATAAATCAAACCGACGCATAGTAAGTTGATAGGAAGCTTTTAACATTTCCAGATATGTTCGTACAATGCATTGCGTGGATTTATGGTGCTCCATAGCATATTGTAAGAATAAATTTTTGTAGTACTCAGGGGAACAAACAATTTTAGCTCTTTTTTCAAACTCCCTTTTAAAAACTTCATTTATAATTTCTGTTATTGTACTCCGTTCCATAACTTTCCTTTCTGCCCGAAGTGGGCTAAATTTTCTATTTTTAGAATTGAATATAATATCCTACTTTAATTATATCATATTTTACATAAAAAAGTCAATTTTTTCTAATATTTAGTACATAAATTTTAAAGCTTTGCAAATACTATGGAAAAAGGAGATGAAATATTTGGAAAATAACAATTCAATTTGGCTTGCTCAAAATGAGAATAAAAGAGAGTTTAGAAGTTTGGACCGCAATATAGAGGTGGATGTAGCAATTATTGGTGGCGGAATAACAGGCATCTCGTGTGCCTATTATTTGAGTAAACACGGATTAAAAGTAGCTGTGCTAGAAAAAGACAGAATTTGCTCAAAAACATCTGGTGGAACTACTGGAAAAATTACTAGTCAACATCATTTGTTTTACCAATATTTAATCAGTTCGCAGGGGAAAGAATTTGCCAAGAAATATTGGAAAGCAGCTGAAAAATCAATTGATAATATTGAAAAAATCATTCAGGAAGAAAATATCGATTGTGATTTTGAACGAAAAAGTAGTTTTGTTTGGACAAAAGATTTGAAGGAATTGCACCGTATACAAGATGAAGTGCAGGCTTGCAAAAGTCTTGGAATTAATGCAAAATTAGTAGATACCATAGAAGTTTTGGGTAAAATTGAAGGAGCAATTGAGTTTCCAAACCAAGCACAATTTCAACCAGTAAAATATGTGCAAGGGCTTACCAAATGTGTTTTGGAAAAAGGTGGCGAGATTTTTGAAAATACAAAAGTAGTAGATTACGAAAAAGCAGATGATGGATTTATGGTAACGGCCAAAGTGGGAGAAGAAAATAGAAAAGTAAGAGCAAAATATTTGGTGGTGGCGACGCGTTACCCAATTTTTAATGTGCCAGGTTTTCATTTTCTTAAAATGTATCAAGAATTGGAGTATGGAATTGCGCTTAAGGCGGATTGCAAGTTAAATGGTATGTATGTTTCTTGCGAGGTGCCAACGATTTCTTTTCGTGATTATCAAAACAAAAATGGAAATTATATTTTGGTAGTTGGAAATGGGCATAAAACGGGAGAAAGTCAAGAAAATAAGGGATTTGATGTTTTGGAACAATTTGCGAAGCAATATTTTCCAGAAAAGCCAATTGAATATCGATGGAATGCAGAAGACTGTATTGGGCTGGACAAAATTCCATATATTGGAGAATATTCTGAGGTGCGAGAAAATATGTATGTAGCAACTGGATTTAAAAAGTGGGGTATGACGACTTCTAATATAGCAGCGAATTTGATAACAGATAAAATTTTAGGAAAAGAGAATCCTTATGAAGAAGTTTTTAAGGCGACAAGATTAGAGCCAATTAAAAATGGAGAAGAAATGAAAAATATGTTAAAAGAGGTGGGAGAATCAGTGATTTTGCCACACATAAAGGGAGAAAAAGACAAGAAGTATTGTGCCCATTTGGGATGTGAGGTTTCGTGGAATGATGTGACGCAAACATGGGATTGTCCATGTCATGGGAGTCGCTATGAAAAAGATGGCACATTGATTGAAGGTCCAGCGGTTCACGGCTTAAATCAAAAAGATAAATTGTAAACAAATCTATTTTTTTCTTCGTTCTCCAAGGCGCTTGAGTTTTAGCAAATAATTTACTTTTGATACACACTATACTTACTTTCAGAAATGACTACGTAGGTCGAACTCAGCTCAAAAATAGATTTGTTTACGATAATATAATTTCTTGCTGGTTTAAGTAGTTTAGAATGCCGCTGTCTGTGGTAAAACAAAATTTTAATTGGGTGCTACAAAGCATTTGCGTGGTTTGTTTGAATTTTTTGTTAATTTCATTGTTGCCATATTTTCCGTCTCCAATAATAGGATGACCGATATGCGCCAAATGAGCGCGAATTTGGTGTGTTTTGCCAGTGTGTAAAATCACATCAAGTTTGCTGGTGTGATTTTGTAAATTTTCTGAAATAACAGTATATTCTGTGATGATTTTTGTGGTATTTTTTTGTGGTAAATCAGAAATGTAAACACGACTTTTTTTACTGTCTTTGAATAAATAGGCAGTTAGGAGGTCGTGTTTTTTTGAAAAAATTCCAAAAACAGTTGCTTTATAATGTTTTTCGATTTCGTGATTTTTAAATTTTTCTAATAAAAGTTTTAAGGCTTTTGTATTTTTGGCATACAAAATAAGCCCAGTTGTATTGCGGTCTAAGCGGTGGCAGGGCTCCAGATTTTTTCCAAATTGTTTTTTAACAAGTGATGTTAAAGTGTTCGCTTCTTGGGCATTTTCTGTGACGCAAATGCCAGCTGGCTTGTTCAAAACAAGAATATTTTGGTCTTCATAAATGACTTGTAAAAAAGTGGTGCCAAAAAGTAAGTCATCTGAAATGAAAATAGTGATTTCGTCATTTGTATGAACCACAATATTTTCATGTATTCTTTTTCCATTAATACGAATGTCTTTTTTGCGAAGTGCTTTGTACAAAGTATTTTGACTGAGATTTGGAAAGGTATTAGATCGGAAGAGCACACGTCTGAACTCCAGTCACCTCTCGTCAT
>CAMSEX010000032.1 GCA_947057875.1 uncultured Clostridium sp. | reverse complement strand
CTATAACCTACACTCTTTCCCTACACGACGCTCTTCCGATCTTTTATCCTAAATAAAAAAATTTAAGTTTTGTCTTGAATTATTAATTTTTATGTGTTATAATACTTTTGTTCTGAAAGGAACAAGTATGAATTTTGTTTTGATATAATCGTTCTTTTTGGATTGGTTTATGTTAAAAGTTTTAATTCAAATCTGAAAAGGAGGTTGGAAGATATGGAAAATAATGAATATACAGATATGGTTTTAACTTGCAAAGATTGTGGCGCAGAGTTTGTTTTTTCAGCTGGTGAGCAAGCGTTTTATGCAGAAAAAGGTTTCGATAATAAACCAGTTCGTTGCCCATCTTGTAGAAAAGCTAGAAAACAACAATCTGCTAACTATAATAATTAATTACTTAAAAGAGAAGTCTTAAAAAGCGAGACTTCTTTTTTTATTGAAAATCTGTTTACATTTGCGATATTTTGGTATATAATAGAAAATATTAGAAAAGAGAGGATGGATAGAGAATGGATGAGCAAAATGAAGAATTAGAGCTAAATAAGTTAATGCAGGTTAGAAAAGATAAACTAAAGGAATTACAAGAGGCAGGGAAAGATCCTTTTCAAATAACAAAATATGATCGAACAGAAGTGAGTAGTCAAATTAAAGAAAATTATGAAAATTTTGAAAATAAAGATGTTTCGGTGGCTGGAAGAATGATAGCAAAGAGAATTATGGGAAAAGCTTCTTTTTGTACCATTCAAGATAGTACAGGCACGATACAAAGTTATGTCAGTGTGAATGATTTAGGACAGGAGAGTTACAAGGCATTTAAAACATACGATATAGGAGATATGATTGGTATCAAAGGATTTGTCTTCAAGACGAAAACGGAGGAAATTTCTATTCATGCCAAAGAAGTTGTATTGCTTGCAAAATCTCTTAGAGACTTACCAGAAAAGTTCCATGGTTTGAAAGATACTGATTTGCGTTATCGCCAGAGATATGTGGATTTAATTGTGAATCCAGAAGTAAAAAATACATTTGAGATGAGAAGCAAAATTATCAAGGAAATTAGAAATTTTTATGATAACAAAAATTACATGGAAGTGGAAACCCCTTCTTTGAGTACAATTGCAGGCGGTGCAACAGCAAGACCATTTGAGACTTATCACAATGCTTTGGGGCTTGATATGTATCTGAGAATTGCGCCAGAGTTGTATTTAAAAAGATTGATTGTGGGCGGTTTTGACCGTGTTTATGAAATCGGCAAAAATTTCAGAAATGAAGGAATTGACATTCGTCATAATCCAGAATTTACTTCTATGGAGTCATATGCAGCGTATCAAGATTACAATGAGATTATGGATTTGGTAGAGGAAATGTTTCGTTCGATTTCTGAGAAATTATTGGGAAAAACGAAAATTACGTACCAAGGAAAAGAGATTGATTTAGGGGCGCCTTGGAAAAGAATTACCATGATTGACGCGATCAAAGAAGTGACTGGGGTTGATTTTAACACCATCCATTCGGACGAAGAAGCTCTTAAAATTGCTAAAGAAAAAGGTGTTGAAATCGAAGAGAGCAAGCAAACGAGAGGATATGTGATTAGTGAATTTTTTGAAAGCTTTGTAGAAGAAACGTTAATTCAACCAACGTTTATTTGTGAATATCCAATTGAAGTTTCTCCACTTGCGAAAAAGAAGCCATCAGATGGCAGAGTAACAGAAAGATTTGAATTTTTTATTGACGCTCGTGAATATGGAAATGGTTATTCTGAGTTAAATGATCCGATTGACCAATACGAGAGATTTTTGGCACAAGTAAAACAGCGTGAAGCAGGCGACGACGAAGCTAATATGATGGATGATGATTTTGTACGCGCATTAGAATATGGAATGCCACCAACAGGCGGTCTGGGAATTGGAATTGATAGAATGGTGATGCTGTTTACGGATTCGGTATCCATTCGAGATGTTTTGCTTTTCCCAACCATGAAGCCTTTGAAAACAGAGAAAATCACGACAAAACAAGCATCCAAAGAAGTGGCAACACTTGAAAAATCTTGCGATAATACAGAAGGAATTAGCAGGGAAAAGGCATTAGAAATTCTGAAAAAATATAACAAAGAGGAATTTCATATTAGGCATGCTTTGACAGTCGAAGGCGTTATGAAGTATTTTGCTAAAGAGCAAAAGGAAGATGTAGAATATTGGGGAAATATTGGACTTTTGCATGATGTAGATTTTGAAATGTATCCAGAAGAACATTGCAAAAAGTGTGTCGAGTTGTTGAAACAAGAAAATGTGAGTGATGGCATCATTCGTTCGATTTGTAGCCATGGTTATGGCATTTGTTCTGATATCGAACCAGAGCATATTATGGAAAAAATCTTGTTTGCCACAGACGAACTGACAGGTTTGATTTGGGCGGCTGCCAAAATGAGACCTTCTAAAAGTGTGCAAGATATGGAAGTTTCAAGCTTGAAGAAGAAATTTAAAGATAAAAAGTTTGCGAGTGGATGTTCACGAGAAATTATCCAGCAAGGGGCGCAAATGCTTGGCTGGGAATTGGAAGAATTGTTTGAAAAGACCATTTTGGCAATGCGAGAAAATGAGGAAGAAATCAATCGTCAAATGCAAGAAAAATAAAAGAGAATTTATGAAGAGTGGAAAATTTTATGAGGATAGGAATAGATATTGATGGCGTTTTGACTAATATAGAACAATTTGTCATAGATTATATAAGTAAATATTGTGTTGAAAATAATATTGAATATAAGATTGGTACTAGCAATTATGATTATTGTAAGACATTTCATATTAGCAAAGAAGAAGAAGTGGATTTTTGGAAACAGTATTTAGAGGATTATGCAATGCAGGAAAATGCTAGACCTTTTGCTGCAGAAGTCATAAAAAAATTCAAAGAGGATGGACATGAAATATATATTATAACTGCTAGATGGCTTACTAATAGGGAAGACGATAAAGGAAATAAGATGAGAGAAATCGTTAAAAGTTGGTTATCTAAAAATGGAATTATATATGATAAGTTGATTTTTTCAAAAGCTGTAAGGGAAAATAAATCGCAGGAAATGATTGAAAATAAAATAGATTTAATGATTGAAGATAGTCCTAACAATGTTAATGAATTATCTAAAATTATTCCAGTGATTTGTTATAATGCTGCATATAATAAAAATTGTGTAGGAAATAAAATTACTAGATGTTACAGTTGGTATGACATATATAGAAAAATAAAGGATTTGAACTAATTGACAAAAACGAACTATTAAAGATTCTTTAATAGTTCAAAATAAAGCGAGGATAGGAGGAATTTTATGTTCTATTTTGGAAATGGATTTGATAAAAGGACATTATATATTATTTTGGGTGTGATAGCAGCAGCCTATTTATTAAGTTCAGGCACAGGCTTTTTGATTGAAATTGTACTGACACTTCCAGCAGTTGTGATTGCCATGTCATTTCATGAATATGCCCATGCATGGATGGCAGATAAACTAGGTGACTACACGCCACGCTCACAAGGACGCTTAACATTAAATCCAATAGCACATATTGACCCAATTGGTTTAGTCTTACTTTTTTTTGTGCATATTGGTTGGGGGCGACCAGTCGAAATCAATCCTAATAATTTTACGAGCAATAAATCGCGTGCGACATGTGAAATGCTGGTTTCTCTAGCAGGTCCTTTGATGAATTTTATATTGGCGATTATTTTTACCGTGATTTATTATTTGCTTTTGATGTATGCGCCAGATACGCAAATCAGCATTATTTTGCTGAATATCGTCATTTACACAATTGCGATTAATATTGGTTTAGGTGTATTCAACTTAATTCCGCTTCCACCATTGGATGGCGAAAAAATTTTCCGCAGATTTTTGCCTTATAATGCCATTCAGTGGCTTGATAGAAATGCTAATTTGTTGCAATTTATTTTTATGTTATTGTGGTTTTTAGGACTATTAGGGAAAATTGTATCACCTATTATAACAGCTATATCTAATTTGCTGTTTAGCGGTGTAGGTGCAATTTTTGGATTATTTTGATAAAATTTCATAAGCGAGCAAAATAGGAGAAATGAAAAAATGGAAGAACAATATATTTTAGGAATTGAATCAAGTTGCGACGAAACATCGGTTGCTGTGGTAAAAAATGGAAGAGAACTTTTGTCAAATGTTATCCGCTCACAAATAAAAATTCATGAAGAATATGGCGGAGTTGTGCCAGAAATTGCTTCTCGCTGTCACACAGAAGTAATCAATCAAATTATGAAACAAGCGCTAAAAGAAGCTGGAAAAACGTTAGAACAAATAGATGCAATTGCTGTAACGCAAGGACCAGGGCTAGTTGGAGCGTTGCTAGTAGGTGTTTCCTATGCAAAGGGTTTAAGTTTTGCAACAAACAAGCCACTCATTGCGGTAAATCACATTGCAGGGCATATTGCAGCTAATTTCTTGACCTATTCAGAATTGGAACCACCATTTTTATGTTTGATTATTTCAGGCGGACATTCGCATTTAGTAAACGTAAAAAGTACGCAGGAATATGAAATTTTAGGAAAAACACGAGATGATGCAATCGGAGAGGCTTTTGACAAAGTGGCGCGAGTTGTAGGGCTTGGTTATCCGGGCGGACCTAAAATTGACCAAATGGCAAAAAATGGAAAGGCGAATATAACACTTCCTCTGACGCATTTGGAAGGTTTGGATTTTAGTTTTAGTGGCATCAAAACAGCAATCATTAATTTGCACCATAAAACCCCTGATATAGATAAAGCGGATTTGTGTGCTAGTTTTCAAAATGCAGTAACAAAAATGTTAATGGTCAATGTGGAAAAAGCAATTGGGCAATATCATTTTGATAAAGTGGTGCTAGCAGGTGGTGTTTCGAGAAATTCATACATAAGAGGCGAATTTGATAAGTTGGCAGAAAGACAAAATGTGAAAATTTATTATCCAGAACCAATTTTGTGCACAGACAATGCTGCCATGATTGCAGCGCAAGGATATTATGATTATATGGCAGGAAAACGAGCGGACTTGCATTTGAATGCTGTGCCAAATTTAAAATTAGGAGAATGAAATGGCGATTTTTGTAATAGGAGATTTGCATTTGTCATTTGGGACAGACAAGCCGATGGATAAATTTGGTTGGGGAAATCATAGTGAGAAAATCAAAGAAAATTGGTTGCAAAATGTAAAGCCTCAAGATACTGTGATTTTACCAGGAGATTTTTCGTGGGGTATGAGTTTTGAAGAAGTATATCAAGATTTTGTGTTTTTGAATGCCTTGCCAGGAACGAAGATTTTGTCAAAAGGAAACCATGATTATTGGTGGAACACGATTACGAAAATGGAAAAATATTTGCAAGAAAATGATTTTGAGAAAATTTATTTTTTGCAAAATAATAGTTATTTAGTGGAAGACAAAATTATTGTTGGAACGAGAGGTTGGACCACTTTGAATTGGAAAACAGAAAATGGATATAAATTGTTAAAACGTGAAAATGAGCGTTTGAAATTGTCGATAAAATTAGGGATTGAGCAATTTGGCGAGGACAAAGAGATACTATGTTTTTTGCATTATCCACCATTTTTTAAAGAAAAAGTGCCAGAAGAAATTGATTTTATGAAAACAATGCAAGATAATCATGTCACAAAATGTTATTATGGGCATTTGCATGGGAATTCCCACAGAGAAGCTTTTGAAGGCGAAAAAGAAGGCATTTATTTTTCGCTTGTTAGCTCTGATTATTTGGGGTTTTGTTTAAAAAAAGTGTGAATTTTTTCAAAATGTCTTTCTTTTTTTGCCAAAATATGGTATAATTATTTTAAGAATACAATTGCAGTATTCTTATTAACAATGGGAAAATAAAATGAGTAAATTTTTTATAAAAAATGAAAATAGAGAAGAAGAAAAAGTCAAAATTGTTGGAACAGATGTCAATCATATTAAAAATGTATTGAGACTAAAAGTAGGGGATAAAATTCAAGTTTGCAATCAAGAAACGACAGAAAATTTTATTTGTGAAATTGTAGAAATAGATAAGGAATTTGTGCAAACCAAAATCGTAGAAAAAGTGAAAGCAATTTCAGAAGGAAATGTCGAACTACATATTTTTCAAGGACTTCCTAAAGCAGATAAAATGGAACTAATTATCCAAAAAGGAACTGAACTTGGCGTCTCAAAGATTATTCCTGTGGTTTTTAAGAGGAGTATTGTAAAACTTTCTGGCAAAGATGAGGTAAAAAAACTTCAGCGCTGGCAAAAAATTGCAGAAGTGGCTGCCAAACAAAGTGGGCGTGATTTGGTGCCAGAAATAAAAGAAGTCGTAGATATAAAAAAGATTTGTCATTTGGTACAAGAGTATGATATAATATTGCTAGCCTATGAAAAAGAAAATGAAAATACGCTGAAAAATGAATTATTGAAAATAAAGGGAATGAGAGAAAATTTCAAAATTGCAATTGTGATTGGACCAGAAGGCGGAATAGAAAAAGAAGAAGTCTTGTTGCTAAAAAATGCTGGGGCGAAAGTTGTGACTCTTGGCAAGCGAATTTTGAGAACAGAAACTGTGGCTTTGGCAGTGGCTTCGATTGTGATGTATGAATTGGAGGATGAATTTTGAAAAAAACGGTACAGAAGGCAACCAAAATGGTAGAAGAAATTACGCAGAAAAGGAAAATGACACAAGAGGTTAAAGATGAATTGGATAAAAAAATACTTTGGAATATGTGGCTTGCTATTATGATTATGTTGTATTTTTGCATTGCAGATGGTGTGTATATTGGGGCACCAGAAACTATTTCTGGTATGGTATTAAAGGTATTTGCAGTAGCATTTATTTTGGTAACGGTACTTGTATTTGAGATAGCGTATCAAAAGGAAAATGGCGCTTTAGGCATTGTGGGAATAGAACTGCTAATATTTAGTGTGATTATGCTTTATATGCCACAAATTTTCAAAAATTTAAATCAAGGAATGGCACAAATTTTTGCTCTAACACCGTTTTTGTGTGCCGTGTATTATCTTGTAAAATCCATGATTGATTATGTAAAGACAGAAGAAAATTATCAAAAAAGTTTGAGTGATGTAAAAGAAATTGTACGAGAAGAGGAATAAAAATGATAAAAAGTATGACAGGCTTTGGACGTGGAAAATACGAAAAAGATGGTAGAAATTATACGTGTGAGATAAAATCTGTTAATCATAAATATAGTGATATTTCGATCCGAATGCCGAAATTTCTAAGTTGTTTTGAAGATAAAATCCGAAAGAAAATAGCAGAACATATTTCACGAGGCAAAATGGATGTTTTTATTACATTTGAAAATAATAGTAGTATTGGAAATCACATTCATTTTAATCTAGAGCTTGCCAAAGAATATGTCAAAGGTCTGCAAGAATTGGCAAAAGAAACAGGTTTGAAAGATGAAATGAATTTAATGGATATTGCGAAATTGCCAGAGATTTTGAATCTAGAAGAGGATGAAAATGAAGAATTATTTGGAACAGAATTGATGATAGCAGTAGAGGAAGCGCTCAAGAATTTTGTGGAAATGAGACAGCAAGAGGGAGACGAATTAAGCCAAGATATGCAAAAGAGAATTCAAGTTGTGGAGCAAAAAGTGCAGCAAATTGAGCATTATTCAGGAAATTTGGTACAAGAATATAAGCAAAAATTGGAAACAAGAATAAAAGAATTGCTAGAGGAAAAAGTGGTAGATGAAAATCGTCTGGCAGCAGAAATTGTGATTTTTTCAGATAAATGTTCGATTGAAGAGGAACTCACAAGGTTGAAGAGTCACATTAGACAATTTTATCAGTTTACAGAAGGGACATCGCCAATTGGGAAAAAGTTTGATTTTTTAATCCAAGAAATGAACCGAGAGGTCAACACCATTGGTTCAAAAGCAAATTGCTTGGAAATCACAAATTGTGTGATTGATTTGAAAAATGAAATTGAGAACATAAGAGAACAAGTTCAAAATATAGAATAAGAGAAAGGGTTTTAAATTATGCAACTGATTAATATTGGATTTGGAAATATGGTGTCAAGTGACAGAATGATATCGATTGTCAGTCCTGAGTCGGCGCCACTGAAAAGAATTGTGCAAGAGGCGAAAGACGAAAAAAAAGCAATTGATGCTACGTTTGGAAGGCGTACAAGAGCTGTTATTATTATGGATTCAGGACATGTGATTTTATCTGCTGTGCAACCTGAAACGATTGCAGGTAGATTAAACAATAATCAAAATGAGTTAGAAAAAGAAAAGGGGGAATGTTAAAATGCTAGTAAAACCAGCAGTTACAGATTTATTGAAAAAGGTGGATAATCGTTATTCGCTTGTGATTATGACTGCCAAAAGGGCAAGACAAATTGCAGAAGGAGAAATGCCAATGACAACAATGGAGGATAAGTCTCCAGTGTCACTTGCCGTTGACGAGATTTACGAAGACAAAGTTTATCGCATTAATGAAGAAGAAAATAAGGAAAAAAATGAAGAATAAATAAAAGTGAGAAAAAATATGGAAAAGAAAAATATCATTTCATTAGCAGGAGAGTTAGCATCTGGAAAAGGTGCGGTTTCTAAGCTATTATGTGAAGAATTAAACTACACGGTTTATCGAAATGGGGAATATGTTAGAAAATTGGCAAAAGAGAAAGGGCTGGATATAACGAGTTTTAACGAATATCTGAAAGACCACCCAGAAATTGATAGACAAATTGAAAAGAGTGCAGCAGAATATGCGAAGTCACATAATCATTTTATTATTGATGCAAGACTTGGTTGGTATGCAGTTCCAGAGTCATTTAAAGTGTATTTGGTAGTGGATATTGATGAAGCTGCCAAAAGAGCTTTTTATGATGAGGCGCGAAAAGCAACTGAGAAATTTTCGACGATTCAGGAACAAAAAGAAGATATTATGCGTCGTTTTAAAATGGAAAATGAAAGATATTTTGAACTTTATGGTGTACATAAAGAAGATTTTGCCAATTATGATTTAGTGATAGATACGACTAATAAAACACCAGAAGAAGTGAAAAAAGAAATTATAAAAGAATATCAAAACTGGCTTAAATCAATCAAGTAAAAAGGCAGTAAAAACTAAAAGCGTGAGAAATTTTGGGCAACGCCGAAAGTTTCGCTCGCTTTTTTTGAAAGTAAAGAAAAGGAAGAAATATGTTTGCGGAAATTATTATCAATAGTAACGCTAAAGCACTTAATCGAATATTTGATTACATTGTACCAAACGATTTTGAAAATGAAATCAAAATTGGCACTCGTGTTTTGGTGCCGTTTGGTAGAGCTTCTAAGTTAGAAGACGGATTTGTAATTGCTTTAAAGGAAACTTCTCAATTTGCAGTAAAACAGATTAGTCAGATGGATAAAAAAGAAAGTTTGACAGAAGAAAATATTGTTTTGGCGAAATTAATGGCAAGAAAATATTTTTGCAATATTTCGGATTGTATCAAATTGATGTTGCCACCAGGTACTGGTGGAAAGAAAATGGAAAACAGAGCCAAAGAAAAAATGGGCAATTTTGTGTTTTTGAAAAAAGACGAAGATGAAGTCAATTTTTTGATAGAGACGAGAAAAATAAAAAGTGAAAAACAAATTCGAGCAGCCCAGTTTTTGCTAGAAAATGACGGGATTTATATTTCGGATTTGGAGGTTTTGGCAGATGTAAGCCACGCTGTTTTGAAAACAATGGAGAAAAACGAAATCATTGAAATTGTGGAAAAAGTGATTGAGCGAAACCCATTTGTGCATAAAAATGTGGAAAGAGATACGCCCAAAAAATTGACAGATGAGCAACAGGATTGTTTTCATTCAATTGCAGAAGATATCGAATTTAACCAGTATTCAAAAAATTTGATTTTTGGTATTACAGGTTCGCGGTAAAACAGAAATTTATTTGCAACTCATTAGCAAAGTGCTAGAAAAGCGGAAAAACAGCGATTGTGCTCGTGCCAGAAATATCACTTACGCCACAAATGGTGGATCGCTTTTTGGCTCGTTTTGGGGAACAAATTGCGGTTTTGCATAGTAAACTTTCGATTGGAGAGCGCTATGATGAATGGCAAAAAATTCAAAAAAGGGAAGTCAAAATTGTCATTGGGGCGCGTTCTGCGATTTTTGCGCCACTGCAAAATTTGGGTATTATTATCATTGATGAGGAGCATGATGCTTCGTATAAATCAGAGACAACCCCACGTTATCATGCCAAAGAATTGGCTGGTTACTTGGCGAAGAAAAACAATTGCCCACTTGTTTTAGGAAGTGCGACGCCAGATTTGGAGACTTATTATGAGGCAAAAGAAACTGAAAAATCTAATTTGTATTGCTTGACCAAAAGGGCAAATGAGACAAAATTGCCACAAATTCAAGTCATTGATTTAAGACAAGAATTGGCACTTGGCAACAAATCTATGCTAAGTTCTCAGTTGCAAGAAGAAATTCAAAAGAATTTAGAGACGAAAAAGCAAACGATTTTGTTTTTGAACCGTAGGGGGTATTCGACTTTTTTGATGTGCCGCGATTGTGGCTATGTTTTTAAATGTCAAAATTGTAATATTAGTTTGACTTATCATAAGTTTGAGAATAAATTGAAATGTCATTATTGTGGTTTAGAGGAAAATGTGCCACATAGCTGCCCAGAATGTGGAAGTGAAAAAGTAAAATATTTTGGAACAGGCACGCAAAAATTAGAAGAAGAAGTTCATCTTCTTTTTCCGAATTGTACGACGATTCGTATGGACAATGATACGGTGACAAAGAAAAATTCCCATGAAGAAATTTTGAATAAATTTAAAAATGAAAACAGGGATATTTTAATTGGTACTCAAATGGTGGTAAAAGGGCATCATTTTCCTAATGTAACATTGGTTGGTGTTGTAGCAGCAGATGGCATTTTGAATTTGGAGGATTTTAGAGCACCAGAGAGAACATTTCAAACATTGGTGCAGGTGGCAGGCCGCGCAGGTCGTGAGGAAGCAGGTCGAGTTCTAATTCAGACTTATAATCCAGAGCATTATGCGATTATCCATAGCCAAAATCAAAATTATGAAGATTTTGTTAAGACGGAAATTCCTTTAAGAAAATTGTTGAAATATCCACCGTTTTGCGATATAATATTAATCAGATTTCAAGGGACAAATATTTCTGAACTTAAAAAGGCAGCTCGGAATAGTATATAATAAGATGAAAAAAGTAGCAATGGAAGAGGTATTGGTGTATCAACCAGTGCCAGCACCAATTGATAAAATACAAAATAAGTATCGTTGGCGTATGATTATAAAATGCAAGATTAATGCAAAAATATTGGATTTGATAAAATATAGTATCACAGATGCACAAATTACAAAAATGAAAAACACATCAATAATCGTAGATGTCAATCCTAATAATTTGATGTAAAATGTGATAAATACAAAGAAAGGAAGAAGAAAAATGGCAATTCGAAATTTAAGATATGGTGATGATGAAATTTTAAAGAAAAAGGCAAGAGAGATTGAAGAAATTGATGACAAAATAAGAATTTTGGCAGAAGATATGATGGAGACTATGCACAAATATGAAGGTGTTGGACTAGCTGGACCACAAGTTGGTATTTTGAAGCGAATTATAGTGATTGATTTATATGAAGAAAATACACAATATATTTTGATTAATCCTGTCATTATAAAACAAAAAGGCGAGCAAATTGTGGATGAAGGATGTCTTAGTTTTCCGAATCAATATGGCAAAGTGAAACGCCCTAAAACGATTGTGGTAGAAGCTTTAGACATCAATGGCAAAAAGGTTCGTATAGAAGGAAAAGATTTGCTAGCTCAGGCTTTGTCACATGAAATTGACCACTTGAATGGAGAAGTTTTTATTCAGAAAGTAGAAGAAGGAACTTTGGAAACAATTTCAGAACAGCAAAAGGAAGAAAGAAGGAAAGAAAAATCATGAAAATAATTTTTATGGGAACTCCTGATTTTGCAAAGGAGGCTTTGGAAAAGTTATATGATGCAGGTCATAAAATTGCATTTGTGGTTACACCGCCTGATAGACCAAAGGGCAGAGGTATGAAAATGCTAGCTTGTGAGGTAAAAGAGTTTGCTTTGGAAAAACAATTGAAAGTGTATCAACCAGAAAAATTAAGTGAAATTAAGCA
>CAMSEX010000031.1 GCA_947057875.1 uncultured Clostridium sp. | reverse complement strand
TAATAGGAATAGAAAGTATGTTTTTATATAAGCAAGGTTACAAAGATTGCTTTAAATTGTGGAGAATGTTAGATAGTAATTAGAAATACTGACAGGAGGATAAAATTATGAAGAAAAATTTAAAAGGTGATGGTTCTTTTTATAGAACCATCGTCAAAAAAGAAAGGGTTAAAAAATTAGATAGAGAATGTGATATTTGCAAAAATTGTACAGATAGACAAGAATGTAATAATAGACAAGGTACTAAAAAGTGTAAAAAATGTAGAGAATGTAAAGAAGATTGTTTAAAATATTGTGATCGATTTTATTGTCAGGAAGTGTGGATTGCACAAGCAACTGTAAAAGGAAAACAAAAGACGATTACTTCTGGAAAAGTAAAAAAAGAAGTTAATAAAACGAAACGAGAAAAATTGGTTGAAATTGATAAAGATAATTACATAGATAAAAGTAATGTAACATTGCTAGAATATATGAATATGGTAGAAGAAAACAAACTAAAGTCGAATAAAATAACAGAAAGTTCTTATATTAGAAATAATGAAAATATATTAAATATTGCAAAATCCGAAATTGTGAATCTTCCTATTCAAAAAATAACAACAAGGCAATTACAAGATTTATTAGATAGTAAAATAAATTATAGTCAAAGTACAATTGATAAAGTATATGATGAATTAAATGCGACTTTCAAAAAAGCTGTTGAAAATCAAGTAATTGACTTTCAAAATAATCCTATGAATAAAGTTGAAAAAAGCATTAGTAATAAAGATAAGAAAAAAGTTGAAGCATTTGAGATTGAGGAACAAAAACAAATAATTAAGTATATTTCTTCGGAAAAATTTGAGATTGGTGCAAATTCTAAAATAGATAAAATGACAGCAATAAATTTATTGAAAGTTTTGTTTGCAACTGGTGCAAGATGTGGAGAAATCTGTTCATTGGATTATGAAGAAAATACAGATTTTGAGAATGAAATATTAATTATAAATGCGACATTGTCAAAGGAAATAAAGAAAATTGTAAAAGAAGGCAATAAAAATAAAATTTCAATAAAAGTTGGCAAAAGTAGTACAACTAAAACTGGAAGAAAGAAAAGAATATTGAATGAAAGTGTATGTCGTCAAATACCATTTTATGTGTGCAATCATAATGAATTAAAGACAATTCTTCAATGTCAAATTGAAATGGCAAAAGCAAATGAATATAATACAAATAAGTTAGTATTTTGTAATTTAGATGGCAGTTATATAACAACAAGCCAAATGACAGCCTTGTTAAAACGAATTTGTAGAGAATTACAAATAAAGCCATATTTAAAGACAGGTTGCAATATACATATGACAAAACATACTTTTGTAACAAGGTGTATTGAAAATGGGATTAGGATTGAAATTATTTCTTCATTAGTTGGAACATCTGTTGAGAAATTAAGAAAGACGTATGTTCATATATTGGAAAAGTTTAAAAATAAAGAAGTGGCTAACTTAAATAAATTATATGAACAGTCAGATTTAAGTTATTATATGTAAAATTTTAAAGCAAATGATTACTTGATAATCGTTTGCTTTTGTGTTATTATAGAGAAAAGAATAATAGAGTAGAAAAATTTTATGATTCAATTTACAATATAAGGAGTAAATTATGATAAATAAAAAAATTGAAGAAATTAAATTGGAAGACATTCAGTTATTAATAGATAACGCTGTAAGTGAAAATAAAACTTTAGAATATAAAAGTAAATTAAATATTAGTACAGATAGTGACAAAAAGGAATTTTTAGCAGATATTTCTTCATTTGCCAATTCTATAGGTGGAGATATTATAATTGGTTTAGAAGAAGATGAAGAAAATAAAATACCAATCAGTATTTGTGGAATTTCATATACAAATGAAGATTTGTTAATAAGGCAAATAGAATCATTAATTAGAGATTCAATTCAACCAGTTATATTAAATATTGAATTTCGTTTATTATCAATAGAAAACAATAGAGGTGTTTTAATAATTAGAATTCCTCAAAGCTTAATTTTGCCTCATAGGATAGAATTTAAAAATAGTGGAAAATTTTTTAACAGAAATAATAAAGGAAAATATCCTATGGATGTTAATGAATTAAGACTAGCATTTAATTCAGGAATTGATTTGAACAAAAGAATTGAAGATTATAAGATGAATCAATATTACGGTTTATTGTCTAATAAATCTAATTTACTTAAAACCAATAGTCCTATTTTTGTAGTTCATTATATTCCTATTTCAGCATTTAATAATTCTTTACAATTATTTTCTATTTCAGATATAAAAAAGTCTGTTAAGGAATCTAATTCAACTGCTTTTGGAGATACAACATGGAAAACTATAACTATTGATGGAATATCTATAAATTATAATCAATATAACAATAAATCTATTGCTAATTTCAAAAATAATGGTATCATTGAAAAAGCTACAAATGATTGGTTTGAAAAAGATTTTGTTATACAAGGAATTATACCAAAAGTAACTGTTGATCATATATATTCAGAAGATTTATTAAATCGGTATATGTCAAGATTTTATTGAAATGAAGCAATATTATAAATCTCTTGGAATAATATCTCCAATTATAATAAGTTATGCATTTTTAAATGCAATCAATTATACAATATCAAATAGAAGCTCATCGCATCATGTACAAGGGAAGATAGATAGAGAAATATTATGTATTAATGACCTATATATTGACAATATTAATGATAAAAATGAAACAATATTAAAACCTGTTTTCGATTCTATATGGAATGCTTGTGGATATGAGTATTGCCCTGCTTATGATACAGAAGGAAACTATATAGGATTAGGATAAAATTAAAAAAGTGTAGTTTTGAATTACATAAGAATTACATAAGAAAACTTTTTGGAGAAATGAAAAACTTGATATTAATAGTATTACAAGAATTTTTTTGAAAAGATAAATCCGATTGGCGCCTCCAAAAGTTAGGAAAAACAATGAAAATTATTAAGTTTCATTGTTTTTTATTATTATTTATCAATTGCAAAATAATATATCATTAGCCAAAATTGACAAATCCACAATTTTATGTTAATATATATAATGTATTATATATTCATATAAAATTTTCATTCTAAAAAAAACAGGAGGTACAAACACTATGAATGAAATAGCTTTATTACAAGAGGTTATACCATTTCGGATTTTTGAGAATAACCAGTGGGAAGTTGAGAAATCTCTTCAACAATTTCCAAAACTCAACTCTACTTCAGAGTTAAACGCAAAAATCTCGGCCACTCCAGCCCAAATTTTTTCAACACCAGAAAAAATATTAGACGATTTTCTGAAAGAAAAATTTGGTAACATCGGAATTGCAGAATTTATGAAAATTTACACAAAAATGCATGTCGGCGAGGCCTTTTGCCTCCCTGTTGTTACACCTGTTATAAATTGCCTTTTTGGCAGTTGTGATAATCTCGATTTACTTTCCCAGATACTTGCAGATTATCAATCATCTCTTAAGAAAAATGTTTTTGGCAATACATTTTTGAATTTTCACACAGATGCGAGCTATAAATTTACACTAATTCATGCAACTGGTTTAGAAAAAAGCAAAAACAAATTCTATACAGGTTACTATCATAAAACAGAACATTTTTGCTTCTTCATCCAATCTTCTGCTCAATTTGACTTGGCAGTCGTTTACGAAGAAATGTAGAAATAACATGCCTTAAATAAGCAAAACCACCAGTAAAAAACCTCTTAGTTCTTTACTGGTGGTTTTGCTAAATAATATCTAAAAAAGGCATATAAATTACTGAATACACAATCATAGTAACAATTATCAAAACAATACAATATATCCATTTATATTTTGATTTTTTATAAAATAAAACACCTAATATCAAAGCACTTATCAAATCAAATAATAGTTGAAATAAATATATCTCATGCTTCATAAAATAAATTAACGTCCCTATTCCTTCTGCCAATAAGGCACTTACAGGTAATGCTAGCAAAACAGAACTTAGTTTATTTTCTTGATTCCAAAAATATAATATATATCCACCAATCCCACAAATAACCGATAAAACTAAATATATCATACATAAACTGGTTTTAAATCCACCATTATCAAACATGCTCCAAAACTGACCTAAAATATACTGCAATACATAAAAACTGATTGTCATTCCAACCATATATAACAGCACATTCAATCCAGAATTTTTATGAGAAGAACTACATCTAACAAGAATTATAATACTTACAATCCAAAATCCATATAAGGTAGCTATAGACTGAAAAGCCCATATATCATCAGGAGGTAACAAATCTGTAAGTCTAGTTATGATTCCAACAAAAATTCCCACAAAAAATATTTTGATATATGATATTAATTTATCTTGCAACATCACTTTCCCTCCTATTTAGTTCATTATATCATAAAAAAAACAAAATTGTCAACTCTGAATGAAAATCGCCAAATGCCTAAAATTTCTAGCATTTGGCGATTTTCATTTCAGAGAAACTATTCGAGTGTTGCAAGATATTCCCTTGCAATCATTCTCATACAGTCCGATACTCCTCCAGCCCATTTATGAGTTGGATCTGGCTGGCAATATAGCACGTTGATTTCGTCCAAACTTTTGCCATTATAATATTTACCATTAACTGGCAAATAGTTTGTAGCAAGATTGCTAGCCACAGCTTCAATTCCTTCGTACTGTGTTTCATACGAAAAGTATGAACCATCTAGTTTCCTCTGTGAAGAGAAGTTGTTTAGCTCTATGGGATCCGCTGCCCATCCTGATTCCCAAGCACAAATACCCGGAAGCAAAAACTCATTAAGTCCATATTTCTCTGCAAGTTCCCAAAAAATATCTGCATTCTTCAAAAACATTGCTGAATTTCCGTAATGTACAGAAGCCATCACTTCTTTGTACAATTCTTTCGATACGCCCAAATGCTGCGAGACATCTGTATATCGAGAGAAGGAACCATAGAAATTCCTTATCCTCTCAATCTCCTGCCGACGTCTCTCCATAGCCTCCTCATACTCCTTCCTGAGCTGCTTATAGATTTTTAAGCGTTTCCGCTCAGATTTCAGAGAAAGCTTCAGACTCTCAAACTGTGTCGGATAATCCGACAAGTTCTCTTTTAAGCGCTTCATTTGAGCAGCAATCTTGGCTTCCAAATTTCTTGCTTCTTCTGGAGAATCTATTAACTCAGATAAAGAATCCAAGTTATTTGAGATTTTTGCCAGTTTCACAGACAATTTTCCCTCTACCGTCATCTCCTGCATTGTCGAAACAAAGTTTTCTGCCTGAATTCTTGCTTCTTTCTCCGCCTTTACCACGTCCTCCATCAGTTTTTGCGCCTTTTTATTACGCTCAACTTTTTTCATTTTTCCCCAAAACACAAAAGAATCAATTTGTTCTTTCAAAGAAATCTCTTCTGTCTTTGGTTCAAAATTCAACAAATCATCTAACGCCGTTTGTTCTGTCTTTACCTGTGGTTGCCGCTGAGCGGCTGAACAAACCACTGGAGTAGTTACTAAACCAGCAACAAGAGCCATCGACATTACATTTGTAAACGAAACTTTCGTAGTGTTTTTTACTGTTCTTTCTCGGCGCTTCCGTGCCAGAATATCTTGAATATCTACCTCACCTCCAAAGAAATAATACAAATCTTTCATCTTTGATGACATTTTTTCTCCTTCTACCCCCGCAAGTGCAGAGGAATTTTTCTAAAGTTTTTCTATGAATGTTTTTTGCTATGTACAAAAAACTATGGTACTAATATCATTATACCATAGTTTACCATATTTTGCAAGCATTATGTCAATTTTTTATTTTAAAACCCAGATTTTACGGTTTTTTTCAGTTTGCTTATAATTCTCATGTAGAAATTTTCGCAAATAATCATCATAACCAGAAATTTCCCATGCTTTCAAATCTTCATCATAAATCACAAGTTTTGGCTTTTTACTGATTAAATCGTCAATTGCCTCCAACTCATACCAGTCCATATACCACGGTAAAATAAAGCCCAAACGATTCATTGGCAATCTGTTTTTATAAATCAAGTATACAGAAGAATGAGAATAAATATCGTAAAAAATTTCTTCTCCATCATTTGTTTTGGAAATAACCATTTGGTCAAGTGCTGTAATTGTTTGTTTTTGTTTAAATAAATATAACGTCAAATGGTTGCAATAATTCCCTAGCACAAAAATTATCATAATCATTAAAATTACTTTGAAAACTGTCCTTTGTGTGCTCCTTAGTTTGTCAAAATTAGTGTGTAGCAAGATGATGGTTAAAATGGAGCTCCATGTTGCAATAGCATGAAATTTCTCGTTTGTTCTTGTAAAACCAAAACTAATAAATAAAAACAGAATAACAGTTTTCCAATATTTCTTTTTTCGCCACAAATAAAGTAAAACACCAAACAAATATATACCTAATATTATATTTACAAATGAAACGCTAACTTCTTGATTTTCCATGATGTTCCCTACTGCATTTGGAATAATTTGCACAAAATTTGTAATTCCGATAAAAAACGGTTGCAAAATGTTGCTTCCAAATCCACCTTCTAAATAATACGAATATACTTGTGTATTGAATTGAAAAGCCTGTTCATAAAATTCTCCTAGTGAATGAGTTGCTAACAAATAAATAAACCAAACCATAAATGGAATCAAACAAGTTATCATCAGTTTCCAATATCTCATCAAAAGATTTCTAAAAGAAACGAATTTTTGTTGTTTCCAATACAAAATTTCTTTGATAAAAACGCCTACACAAATAGCAAAAATTGCATAAACACTCACAAATGCTGCCATAAAACTGCCAAAAATACTGACAGATACAATCATAGAGCGTTTCCAGTCTAGTTTTTCATCTTTTAAATATTGCAAGAATTCCAATAACAACGCTACCATACAAATTGCTTGTATGTTGTCACTTAGCACCATAAGTGTCTCTTTGCCAATCATTAAGCCAAACATAATTTGTGCTATTGGCAAAAGTGCCATTTTCATTTTCCCAAAATTGTCTTTATGTCGCAAGTATAACCTCATGTAAGCAATTGTCATAAGTCCATAATAAAGCAAGCGAAATTGCTGAACTGAGCCTGCTTGCAAAAGCGAAAATACTGCACATAAAAAATACATCAGTGGTGTATGTTGTGTGTAATAATCAACATATAAAATATGTCCTTTACTAATTAGCATTCCACCAATCATATTATCCACTTCATCCCCAAAGGTTTCCATTCTAGAAAATGTTGCCAATATGGCAAAAATAGCAATTCCCAATAATCCAGCTTGTACAAGTGCATTTTTCTTAATCGATTTTTTATGAATTGCCAAGTAAATAATGTACCCCAACAACACTAACACAAAAAGCTCCCAACCAAGTGTTAGCAAGAACCAAAAGTTGTTTGGATTTCCACCAAAGATTTCCATACATAAATCCGCATGATAAACATTACCATTATAAAATAAATTCTCGTTATTTTCCACATTTTTATCTGCATAAAATGCCACACCATTTTCGCCATTTACTCTTGTTTTCGCTTTAATTATAACCGAAAATAAATGTGTGTTATCGACTTGTTTTGGAAAATCCAACAACAACCTGTATGCTTCATTATCCTTTACTTGACTGGTATTGAATTCAAACGACGCCATTTGCTGATTAGTTGTTTTGTCCATAATAATAGCTTCATATCTCGAATTATTTTCTCTTCCATACGTCCCAATCGACAAACTAATTCCCTGAAACATTTGGTATGGAATTTTAAATTCTTGCTCAATGGTAAAATCGTTGTTATTCATTTCCAAAGTGCTTTCACAATTGGTGCCCAATTTTTCGTATTCAATATAAGTTAACTTTTTTGTGGCTCGATATAGGATAAAAACACCTATGAGTAAAATTACCATCAAACCCAAACAAAGCCAAATTTTCTGTTTTTTCCTCATTTTATTCTATTTCCTTTAACGTTTTATTGATTTTATTAAAATCTTTGACAGCTTGCCAACCAATTTTAAAAATTTTCTTTAAATTAATAGAATTAACGCCACCTTGCCTTGGTCTGAATGTGATTGGTATATATTTTACACGATAATTTTTTTTAGCATAAATTACGGAAATAATCACATTTGATAAATTAAATTTAGGTGGCATCCATTTCAAATTTTCTTTTAGTACATCTGCTTTCATTAAACGAAATGGCGTATTTGCGTCTGTTACTGTAACACCAAAACATAATTTCAAAACTATTTTTAATACTTTTGTCACAAAATATCTTGAAAAACCATCTTCTCTTTTGTTACGGTTGCCAATTACCATTTCGTAATTTTCCTTAGCTTTCCAAAACTCCTCAAATTCGCTTGGCAAAGTTTGTCCGTCCGAATCAGTCTGAAAAATATAATCTGCTCCATTTTGAATGGCATAATTATATCCATACCAAATAGTGGCTCCATGCCCCTCATTTTGCTTAGTAATTGGTTGCATCAAAGGATATTTTTTCGCACATTCTTCAATAATTGAATAGGTATTGTCTTTGCTTCCATCATCAATTACAACTAAGCGAGATTCTCCATTTCCATTGTATTTTTCTACAATTGGATACCAATCTTCAATCACTGTTTTGATATTTGCTTCTTCATTGTAAACAGGTATTACTATGAATAATTTCTCCATTTATTGTTCCTTCCTTATTTCAACATCCTTTGGCAAACTTCTAATGCTTGCTTAATGACTTGATCCATATCATAATATTGATATTGCCCTAATCTTCCCCCAAAAATTACCGTTGTATCTACCTCAGCCAATTTTTTATATTGTTGGTATAACGCATTATTTTTTGCATTATTAATCGGATAATAGGGTTCTTTTTCATGTGTCCAAAAATCTGGATACTCTTTGGTTATCACTGTTTTAGATTGTATTCCAAAAGTAAAATGCTTATGTTCAATAATTCTTGTATAAGGAACTTCATATTCTGTAAAATTGACCACACTATTGCCTTGATAGTTCTCAACATCCAAAATTTCATTCTCAAACTTCAAACTACGATATTCCAATTCTCCAAATTGATAGTGATAAAATTGGTCAATTGGTCCTGTGAAAATAATCTTATCTGCGATGTTTTCGAGCTCTTTTTTATGCTCAAAATAATCGTAATTCAAACGAATTTCTATTCCAGAAAGCATTTTTTCAACCATTTTCGTGTAACCTTCCACAGGAATTCCTTGATATAAATCATTAAAATAATTGTTATCATATGTAAAACGCACTGGTAGCCTTTTGATAATAAAAGCTGGCAACTCAGTTGCACGCTTGCCCCACTGCTTTTCTGTATAACCTTTTATTAATTTTTCATAAATCGTCTTTCCAACTAATTTAATCGCTTGTTCCTCCAAATTTTGTGGCTCATCTATGTTTACTTCTTGCAATTCCTGCGCAATTTTTTGCCTAGCTTCTTCTGGCGTAAAAACACCCCAAAGTTTGCTAAAAGTATTCATATTAAACGGCAAATTATAAACTTCATTTTGATATCTCGCAATTGGCGAATTAGTATAACGATTAAATTTTGCAAATTGGTTCACATAGTTCCACACTTCATAGTCACTTGTATGAAAAATATGGGCACCATATTTATGTACATCAATTTCTTCAATTTTTTCTGTAAAAATATTTCCTGCTATATGGGAACGTTTGTCAATTACCAAGCATTTTTTCCCCTTTTTATGCGCCTCATGTCCAAAAACTGACCCAAACAATCCACTCCCAACAATCAAATAGTCGTATTTCATTTTCTTCCTCGATTTTTTTATTTGTATTATATCACACGAAAATGCAAAAGTAAAGGAAATCTTTGTGAAAATGCTCAGCAACCAAAATATTGACAAATTATGTAAATACGACAAGCTGCTCGAGCAATATCCACAGTGGCTGCAGGCAATGCATCTGATTTAATGCTTAGTTGTGGATGTTTGAAAAAGTGCCGCACAGTAGAACTTTCTACTATGCGGCGCTTTTTTATTTGCCTAAAATCCATTTTATAATTTCTGTTTTTATGCTAAAATATTCCTCTTTTTCAAATGGCATATTGGCAATGCAATATTTTCTATTTGAAATATGTGAACAAAACATACATTCATGCAAATTATTGCAATCTTGGATAAAAAACGAATGGCTAATTTTCGCACTACAAATTACGTTATAACTGTTTGTACAATTGGCAGAGTCGTCCACACGCAGACAAAATGACGAATCTCCACTTCGCTGGGACGCAATCATGAATTCACAACTTCCACAACCATCCAAATAAATTGCATTTTTGCATTTTCTGCAATCATTACAACGATATATATTTTCACAATCGTAAATGGTGTCACTTTGGTCAACATTGGTCGAATTATAAACCCTTTCTGTGGTCGTATAATTAATTTTTTTCCAAATTTTTATAACATCGTCTAAACTACTAATTTCTCTTTTTTTCATTATCCAACCATTTCCGTGATTGAAATTTTCCATGTTTTTTTGTGTAATAAATTTTGTTGGATTAATGGATGAACTCCATGTTTCTTCCCCTGTTGTGCTATCCATTACTTTTTGAGGCAATTTTACATCAAACGCAAATTCTGTCAAAATCCTATCTAAATTATAGGGACTTTTCTCCCCAAAAATACTTATAAATATTTTATTAGCTGTTTCTAATGCTTCCTTATCCTTCATTTGAATTTACCTTCTTTCTTCCTGTAGATTGAGATTTCATTAATACTTTTAAACTAACGCTTTGATTTATACTAAAATTTTGAACTTTTTTTATTTTTTTACTCAAAATTTGGTCATTTTTAATCAAATCTGTTCCCAAAATTTGATTTTTATTGCTTTTCGGATAAGGCGTAAAATCCACTGTTCTTCCCTTAAAAGCTGACAATACTTTTCCTTCTCGAGAAAGACGCAAAATACATTCTCGATTGGCTAGTTCCGTCAAAATTTCCATACGCAATTTGTAGGAATTACGCACTGCAACTTCCATTTGAATATTCGACTCCAACAGTTGGGCATCACTTCGAGAAACACGAAATATATAATAATTGATGACATTTGCAAAAATCGCCTTTTGTAACTCTATACTGACTTGATTAAAATATTGTCCTGCTAAAATCAAAGAAAGATTGTATTTTCTAGCTTCTGACAAAAATCCACACAAAATTGGATTTTCCACAACAGCTACTTCATCAATTAAAAAAATAATGTGTTCGTCAAATGCAGATGCTTGAACCAATTGTAGCATTTGCTGCATAATAAATCCTGCAATTGTTTTAGTAACTGTTTCGCCCAATTCTATTTGGTCAAGTGAAAAAATGGTTAAAAAATGATTTGAAATTACCTTTTCAATGCTGTTAAAACCGCTAGAATTCTGATTAAAAACTGGCAACATCTGCATCTCGTCAATAAACGAAATAATGGGCGCAATCGCTTCTTGATAAGATTGATTTTTAAGTTCATTAAAATCGCTAAAGAAGAAGTCTACTGTGCTCTCTGGAAGTTCATTTTCAAGCTTTTGAATCAATTCATTTCGATACTCTGGCTCCAAAATCAGAAGCCTTAGATTGGTAAATGATAACTCCTTTTTGACTAACAATGCATAAACACAATGCCTTAAAACTCTCTCTAGCTTTGAATTGTACAAATCTCCAATCAAAGATTTGAATAATGTGAGGAATAATTCTGTAGAAGTCACTACATCTTTCCCAGAATTCATAAACAAATTGACGCTATTTTGTGGCTTTTTGAAATCAATCACTGCAGTTTCTTCCATACCTCCAATATCTGTTTCCATAGCAGCATGTGGGTCTATGACCACCACTTTATACTTCAAATTTGTATTAAAATTATTTTTTAAATTGCTAATGAGTGAACTCATAAATTTCGATTTTCCACAACCACTTGCCCCTACAATTAATGAATGTTTTGCAAAATCATAATTATTTAAATGCAAATAATAATTATCATTTAAATAAGGAAAACCACTAACTTTTAAAATACTATTTTTTTTGTCACTTTTTAATAAATGCAAAGATTTTTGAATATCCAATAATTTAACGGCATCCTTTTTTTAAAAAAATCGACTATAAATTGAAAAATTAATACTC
>CAMSEX010000030.1 GCA_947057875.1 uncultured Clostridium sp. | reverse complement strand
GTATTTTAGATGGTCAAGGTGTATGTGTGCGTTCACGGAAATCATTGTGCGCAACCATTGATGCGATTTTTGGGGATTGATTCAACTTGTCGTGCAAGTTTTTATTTTTATAATAATAAAGAAGATGTGGACAAGTTGGTTGAAGCTTTGAAAAAAGCGTATGCAATGTTTGAGAAGTATTTGAAAAATTAATTTGGAGGAAATATGGACGAGTTAGAAGATATTTACAATGATTTGATTATGGAGCATAGCATGAATTCTGATAATAAGAAGAAGCTGGAAAATAGCGATTTTCAGGAAAAGGGGCATAATCCAAATTGTGGAGACGAAATTACATTGGAATTAAAATTGAATGGAAATGTGATTGAAGATATGGCTTTTTCGGGTCATGGTTGCGCGATTTCGTTGAGTTCTACCTCGATTATGATTGATACTTTAAAAGGGAAAACGATAGAAGAAGCGAAGGAAATTGTTGGAACTTTTATTGGGATGATAAAAAGAGAAATAACAAATGAAGAGGATTTGAGAAAATTGGAAGATGCGATTGCGTTTAAAAATGTGTCAAATATGCCAGCACGTGTGAAATGCGCGCTTTTGGCATGGCATACCATGGAGGATATTTTGAGTAAAAATGAAAAATAAAAAAGTTTTATTAGGAATGAGTGGAGGCGTGGATAGCTCCGTGGCGGCTTTGCTTTTGCAAGAACAAGGCTATGAAGTGATTGGTTGCACATTAGAATTGTTTGCAGGAAGCAGTTGTTGTAATACAGAGACTTATTTGGATGCGAAAAATGTGTGCAACCAAATTGGAATTCCGCATTTTATTTATGATTGTAAAAAGGAATTTCAGAAATTTGTGATTGACAATTTTATAGAAGTTTATGCAAGTTGCAAAACGCCAAATCCTTGTATTGAGTGTAATAAATATATGAAGTTTGGGTTGATGTGGGAAAAGGCGCAGGAACTTGGGTGTGATTTTTTGGCAACAGGACATTATGCGAAAACGGAATTTAGCACTGAATATCAAAAGTGGGTTTTGAAAAAGTCGAATAATGAAAAAAAAGACCAGAGTTATGTTTTGTGGAGTATGCCAAAAGAGTTGGTAGAGCATATGTTGTTTCCGCTTGCAGATTTTGAAAGCAAAGAGGAAATTCGTCAAATGGCGCGAAAGAGAAATTTGAAGGTTGCTAATAAGCCAGATAGTGAGGATATTTGCTTTGTTCCAGATGGAAATTATAAAATATTTTTGGAGAATCATTCGGAAATGAAATCTCAAAGGGGAAATATTGTAAATAGTCGAGGCGAAATTTTAGGTAAACATAATGGTTTATATTATTATACAATTGGACAACGCAAAGGTTTGGGAATTGCATATAAGACGCCACTTTTTGTGTTAGGATTTAATCGTGAAAAAAATGAAGTGATTGTTGGCGAAGAACAGGAATTATACACTAAAGAAGTTTTAGTAGAAGAGATTAATTTGTTATTTATGGATGAAATTTTAGCGCCAATGGAAGTAGATGTAAAGACGAGATATTCTACCAAAGCGGCAAGGGCGAAAATTGCACAAGAAAAAAACTACATAAAAG
The DNA here is from genome assembly GCA_947057875.1 of uncultured Clostridium sp. Classification (GTDB taxonomy): domain Bacteria; phylum Bacillota; class Clostridia; order TANB77; family CAG-508; genus Scatovivens. The sequence continues at coordinate 10,819 of CAMSEX010000030.1, read as the reverse complement.
TTACTTTTGAAGAGCCACAAAGGGCAATTACACCAGGACAATCAGCTGTTTTCTATCAAAAGGAGATTGTGGTTGGTGGAGGAAAATTCACATAGAATTCACAAAAAGGTAATATTTTGTAAATGTTAGTATGATATATAATTACTTATATAGAAAATTTTTCTAGAAGAATAAAGGAGGATAAAATATGATAGCAATTGGTTGTGATCATGGAGGATATAAATTAAAGGAAGAAATTAAAAAATATTTAGAAGAGCAAGAAATTGAGTTCAAAGATTTTGGAACATATTCAGAGGAGAGAACAGATTATCCATTGTATGGGGAGCAAGTTGCCAGAGCAGTTCAGAGCAAGGATTGTGAAAAAGGAATTCTAATTTGTGGTACGGGATTTGGTATGAGTATTTTTGCCAATAAATTCAAAGGAATTCGATGTGCTTCGTGTTGGAATGAAGAAGTTGCTAAGCTTTTAAAAGCGCATAATAATGCAAACATTATTGCGCTGCCAGGAAGATTTATTAACATATCAGAAGCAGTTGTGATTTTAAGAGCATGGCTTGGTACTGAATTTATGGGAGGAAGACATAAAGAGAGAGTGCAGATGATTACGGATATTGAAAATAAAAATATGAAATAATTAAGTAAATTGATACCTGAGAAAGGAAAGGTTGTTAAAATGTGGGGAGATATAGCAATTGCTTTTATGATTGCTTTTATGACAGCTTTTATGATGACACCACAGACGATTCGTTTGGCAAAAAAGTTAGGAGCTGTGGATTATCCAGAAGATGAAAGACGTATCAACAAAATTACAATGCCAAGACTGGGTGGTTTGGCTGTAATTGCTGGTTTTATTATATCGATTGTCTATTTGCTAATTGTGATGACTATGGAGGGAAATATTGATTTATCAAAAGAGGATTACTATACAAAATTGCTAGGCTTTGCGATGGGCGGATTAATCATAGGTGTTGTTTGTTTTTATGATGATATAAAAGGCACAAGAGCAATTGTAAAATTAATGGCACAAATTGTAGCAGCAATTGTTGTAGTAAAATCGGGAGTTATAATAGATTCCATAGATATTCCATTTATCAAAATTGATAGTGATAGTGAATTGTTTTATGAAATTTTAACGGTTTGTTGGATTATTGGAATTACAAATGCACTTAATTTAATTGATGGATTGGATGGATTATCGACAGGAATTTCCATTATTTCTTGTGTATCGCTTTTGATGATTTTTTCGCTAAATGGTTCGCCTATTATTTCGATTATTTTGATTACAGCATTGTGTGGTTCATTGGTTGGTTTTTTGCCGTATAATTTTAATCCAGCAAAAACATTTATTGGTGATACAGGTTCCAATTTTTTGGGATATTGTTTGTCAGTTATTTCCATTTTGGGAATTGCAAAAACTTATACAGCAATTGTAATTGTAGCACCGCTTATTGTACTAGCTTTGCCTTTAGTTGACACAGTTTTTGCCATTTTTAGAAGATTAATTCATGGTAAGTCACTAAAAGCAATTATTGAACCAGATGCAGGACATTTGCATCATAAAATGTTACAAAAAGGTTTTACACAAAAACAAGCAGTTTTGATTTTGTATGGTTTGAGTGCTACTTTTGGAATGTTTGCGATTATTTTAATGGAAAGTGGTATTTGGAAAGCGTTGTCGTTTGCACTGATTATTATTGTAATCATTGCGATGGGATATAAAGAATTTTTCAAACAACGTTTACTTGGCGATAATGAGGAACCTGAAGAACAGATTCATGGACAGATAAATATAGAAGACAGGAATATTTAGAATATGAGTAAAATAAAAAATTTATTGTCGAAGTTATCACAAGACTTAAAAGATTTGGTAAGAAAATTTCCAGTTACAATGTTAATTATTATATTTTTAACATTGCTGTTTACTATTATAATTGACCAGAATTTTTCGAGAAACACAAGAGAAATTTTGGAAAAAATAGAAATGTTTTGTATGATTTGGGCAATTGGAAGCTTTTTTACAGAAACTTTTTTTGAAAAAAAGTCAATCAAAATAATCAGTTATATGGTAACTGGAATCATAAGTGGAATTTTTGTACGACTGACTTGTATTGATTTAACGCCAAGTGTAGCAAATCTGTATGCAAAGGTTTTTGTAACTTATATTGCTGTTTTAATTTTAATAAGTATTTATCAAATCATTAAAAAAAGTAAATTAACTTTTGAAAGATATTTAATCGGTGTATTTAGAGATTTGTTGAGTATGACGATTATTTATGTGATTTTGAATATTGGTTTTATCTTAATTTTTGAGATTTTTAATGTACTGTTGTTGGATGGTAGAGGAAATATTGGACTTGTAAGAATTTTAATTATTTTGTATGGTCTGTTTTATGTGCCTTCAATTTTGTATGCGGTTAGCGCGATTAATCCAAAAGAAATCAATGCATTTATAAAAGGATTGGTAAATTATGTTTTACTTTTATTGGTAAGCATAGCGATGTCAATCGTGTATTTGTACATTGCTAAGATTCTAGTTTTAAGAAACATGCCAAAAAATGTGATTTTTAGGATATTGGCTGGAATTTTTGTGGTGGCATTTCCTGTGTGGAATATGGCAAGTTGTTGTAGTGAAGAGAAAAAATGGGTTGGAAAAATAGCAAAAACATTACCTATGCTATATGTGCCGTTTATTTTTTTAGAAATGTATGCAATTTTAGTTAGAATTGGAAAATTTGGTGTGACGCCAATGCGTTATGTTTCATGTACTTTTATTATATTTCAAGTGATTTGTTTGGGACTTACTTTTTATAAAAATAAGAAAAACTTGAGATTTTCTTTAATTGGTGCAGCAATTCTTGTTTTTGTTACTATTTTGACTCCATTTGGATATGAAAATATATCTAATTTAAGTCAGAAGAAAATGATTGAAAAATTGTTACCAGAAAGTGCAGGTTTTTCATATTTAAATGAAACTGAGAAGGCGAAAGTAAAAAGTGCCTATCTTTATTTGGAACGAGAAGTAAATGGTAAGAAGTATATGCCAGATTACTTGTCAGAAGAAGTAATAGAACAAATTAGCTCATATGACAAAAATAAACAGAATAATTATTCTATTACACATTATTTTGCAGACAGTAAAGAGTTAGATTTGGATATTAGCAATTATCGAAAAATACAGAAAATAGAGAATTTTAGTAGAAATGCAGTAAGTATAAAACAAGAGGAAAAAGAATTAGATTTTAGCAGTTTTGTAAAAGAAATTATACAAAAAAATGAGGTTAGTCAAGAAGAAGCAAAAAATTATTTTGACGAAAATAATTTAGTGAATTTTGGTGAAACTATAGATGTTTATATAGAAGATATTCGTTTGGAATATTTAGAGGAGGGAGAGATCGAATATTTTAGAATGCAAGGGTATTTATTGCAAAAATAAAAAATTAGCTAATTAAAATATAAATAAAGAGAATCCAAATGTTAGATAAAAATATTGCATTTTGCAAATAATTGTTATATAATTGATAAAAATTAAAAAGAGGAGGAATGTTTATGGACAAATTAACAATTAGAAAGTTATATCAAATGCCGAGAGATTTTCAAGACAAAAGTATTACGATAGAAGGTTGGGTAAAGACTGTTCGCGATTCAAAAACGTTTGGTTTTTTGGAACTAAATGATGGTTCTTTTTTCAAAAATTTGCAAATAGTTTTTGATAATTCACTTGACAATTTTGAGGAGATTTGCAAGTTAACAATTATATCTTCTATTAAAGTGACTGGAAAATTCATGATAACAGAAGGTGCAAAACAGCCGTTTGAAGTGCATGCAGAAAAAATTGAAATTCAAAATGTGGCAGACAATAGTTATCCACTTCAAAAAAAGAGACATACATTTGAATATTTGCGAACGACTGCACATTTGCGTCCACGAACTAATACGTTTAATGCAGTGTTTAGGGTACGAAGTATACTTTCTTATGCGATACACAAGTTTTTTCAAGAACGTGATTTTGTTTATGTCCATACTCCGATTTTGACTTCAAGTGATGCAGAAGGGGCAGGAGAAATGTTTAATGTCAATTCTTTTGACTTAAAAAATGTTCCACAGACAGAGGAAGGAAATGTGGATTTTTCCAAAGATTTTTTTGGTAAATCATCGCATCTTACAGTTAGTGGACAGCTAAATGGCGAAACATTTGCTACTGCTTTTCGCAATATTTATACATTTGGACCAACATTTCGTGCAGAAAATTCAAATACAGTAAAACATGCTGCGGAATTTTGGATGATTGAGCCAGAAATTTGTTTTGCAGATTTGAAGGATGATATGGATTTGGCAGAAGATATGATAAAATACATTTTTTCTTATGTGATGAAACATTGCCCAGAAGAAATGGAATTTTTTAATAATTTTATTGACAAGGGCTTACGAGAGAGGTTGCAAAATGTAATTTCTTCTGATTTTGCGAGAATTTCATATACAGATGCAGTAAAAGAACTTGAAAAAGTAAACGATAAATTTGAGTACAAAGTAAGTTGGGGAGTAGATTTGCAAACAGAGCATGAACGCTATTTGTGTGAGCAAGTTTTTAAAAAACCAGTTTTTGTGACAGATTACCCAATGGATATTAAGGCTTTTTATATGAAGCAAAATCCAGACGGAAAAACGGTTGCGGCGAGTGATTTGTTGGTTCCAGGAATTGGAGAAATTATTGGTGGAAGTCAAAGAGAAGAAGATTTTGAAAAGTTGACAAAAAGAATGCAGGAACTTGATATGAAAATGGAAGATTATTGGTGGTATTTGGACTTGAGAAAATATGGAAGTGTGGTCCATTCTGGATTTGGACTTGGTTTTGAAAGAGCAATGATGTACCTAACAGGAATGCAAAATATTCGTGATGTGATTCCTTTCCCAAGAACGCCAAATAATTGTGAATTTTAAAAAGCAAAACCGCAGCGTTAAGCTGCGGTTTCGCTTTTTAAATTTACGTGCTAAATCATTTTTAAAATCTGCTCCCATGAAGAATTGCGGATGCGCTCGATTTCTTCAATAAGCTTTTTGCAGTCTACATAGCGAGGAATTCCTTCCGAATACTGAACAACATTCAGAGCTTCGATTTCTGGAAGAATTCTGATGTTATAACGTTTGTCTAATATGCTGTTGAGTTTGTTCCAATCGTTGTGTAGAATCTTTCTTGCTTCATCTTTGCCAATTTTATTGCTATCTTCTGAAAATAGTTGCATTTTAACAGCTCCGTCTTGATAGGCCATTTTATCGCCAATCAGATGCGTATAATATCCTTTCCAGAAAGGTAAATCGAAGTTTAACGGCAAAGCAAGAAAATCTTCGATTTGAGGCAAACTGCTGTAACCAAAATGTGAATTTCCCATAACCAATTGAAAGTCTTCAAAAGATGGAGTTTCTTTGGGATTACAGTCAATAACGAACAGCAAAAAGTCTTCTTTATTTTTTATTTTTTTTGCATAGTCTGGTGCAACTAATCCTTTCCGATAAGCTTGCACATTCATGAGCAAAGGCGATCCTGTAGCATCGTGGTACTTAAATCCAGGCATAATGATACCTCCTTTATTGACGTGTTTATAGTTTCAAAAAATTTTCTTTATTATTTTAGCATAATATGTAGACATTGTCAATATATTTTTACATAAGAATGAAATTTTGCTCATTAAGCTACAGTTTTAGTGTTTTTTCAAAGTAAAAAACAAGATTACAAGTCCACTGATAATGACAAATATGTAAAAGCTAATTCCACGGCTCAAAAGCATAGCTGTACTTAATAATTCTGCTGGAAATAGCAATTTGTAAATGTTAAAAAATCCAGCTTCACTTGCACCGACCGCTCCTGGAAGCGGAATGCTGGAAACGGAAATATAAAGCACAGCTTGCAAAGCTAAAAAACGGAAAAAGTTAACACCATATAAACCAAGTGATAGGTAAATAAAATAGGGAATAGAGTGGTATAATACAATTTGAGCAGTAGTTGTGAACATAATTTTTAAAAGCACTTTTTTGTTTTGCATCAATAATTTTGCTCCAGTTTTGTATTCTTGAATTTGTTCTAAACAGTTTGCACGAAAAATTTCTACTTTTTTGTAGTGAAGTTTTTCTAAAATTTGACAAACAAAATTTATTAAATTTAGAATTAATCGATTTGAAAAAATAGTTAGTAAAATCAAAATTAAAATTCCAGTATTAATACTAACTCCAATGAGTAACAAATATTTAATATTTCCAAGGGAGGCTTCGATAAATTTGTAATTGCTAGCAAAGCCAATTAGCGCCATGATAACAGTAACAAACTGAAAACTAGAAAATTCAGTCAAAATAGCCAAAGCCGAATGCCCAATTGGTAATTTGTCTTTTTTCATGTAGTATAGTTGCATGGGGTCGCCACCAGAAGCGCTGGGTGTAATGGAGCTGAAGAAAAATCCAACGAAGGCGTATTTTAAGGCATTTTTTAAAGTGATTTTGCAACCGAAGTAATTTAAGGGTTCTAGCAATATTAATTCCTTCTGAAAAAATAAAGCAAAACATACATAAAATAGCTAAGGCAATAAAGTTTTTATTTGTTTGTTTTATGATTTCCAAAATTTCTAGAAGATTATTTTCTTTAAAAATAATAGAAAAAGTAAGGACTACTAAAAGTACAAAAATAATAGTATTTACAATTCCTTTTTTAAATTTCATATTCATCAATGGTTTTAAACTCAAATCCTTTCTCTAAAAATAGGGGGATAACTTTTTTCAAAGCGAAAATTGTTTTTTGAGGGGCATCATTTTTGCCGCGACCATCATGTAGGCAGATGATGTCTCCAGGTTTAGTTCTTTTGAGAAGTTTGGTAGCAATGATTTCTTCACTGGTTGTTGCTTTCCAATCTTCAGCCATAACATCCCACAAGATACAAGGCAAATTTTTATTTTTTAGTATTTTTAATAAAGTTAAATTTGTATCGCCCCAAGGAGGTCTGTAATATTGAACTGAAATTCCAAGTTCATGCATAATTATTAAACTTTGTTCTAAATCATTTTTGGTTTCAGAAATTCCTTGCAACATGGCATTTTTATGTTTTAAGGAATGAAGAGCAATAATGTGACCATCTTGTTGCATATTTTGAATAATCTTTTTGTGCTCTTTTGCAAAATTTGCTACACAAAAAAATGTGGCTTTAATGTTATAATGTTTTAGTAAGTTTAATAATTCTTCTGTAAATTCACTAGGACCATCGTCGAATGTTAAATAAATTGCGTTTCCTTTTGGCTTTTGTCGATGAAAAAATTTTTGTTTGTTCCAATAAGAAGGGAAGAGTGCGTATAGCAAAAATGTCAATAAAAAGATTAACAAAAAAACTGCAATAATGAACATGTTAAGCTCCTTTCTCATAGATATCAAGAACAGTTAATGCCTCTAAGTTGTTTTTGATATTTTGCATATTTTTTCGCATAAGTTCTAATTTTTGAGGATTCTTTAATAAAGTCAAAATGTCATCTGTTGTATTTTCATTTTTGTTCCAAATGACTTTACCAATTTTATTTTTTTCAATAAATTTTGCATTTCCAATTTCTTGACTTAAAAAAGGATACAAAACGTATAGTGGAGTTTTTGAATGAATGGCTTCAAAAAGTGTGATACCTCCTGCTTTTGTGATGATTAGCTCTGCTTTGTTTAAATATTGATGAACTTGAGTCGTGTAGCCAACAACGGTCATATTTTTAAATTGATTGTGGTATTTGTCAAATAATTTCTGGTTTTTTCCAGCGAGTAAGGTAATATGTAAGTTTGGATTTTCCACTAGATTTTCGAGTGTTTTTTTCATGTAAGGGATAAGTCCCAGACCACCACCCATGACAACAATTTCGTTTTTGTTTTTGGCACAGTGGTTTTTCTTAAATTCTTTGCGTACAGGAATACCAATGACTTTGATTTGTTTTTCGCAAATACCAAAGTGCAACATTTGTAGTTTGGTTTCGTGTGATGCAACGAAATAAGCATCTGTTTCATCTGTTAACCATTCTTTATTGACATTAATATCGGTAATATAAGTGTATAATTTTAAATGAGAGTGGTTTGATTTTTTATATACAGAGACATATTTTGAACAAACGGGAAAAGTAGAAATAACAATGTCAATATTTTTCTCGTTTAATGTTTTTTCAATTCGCTTTTTCATCATTTTTTTTAAAGGTGCGAAGTTAGAATGTGCTGAAAAACGGTAAAAGAAGTTGTAAATATGACTGCATTTTGTGACTAAAAAGTTGAAACTTCCATAAATAAGTGTTTTTAAGTTTGGGAAAATGAGGTCAAAAAAATCCAAAACTTCTACTTGTGTAGTTTCATTTTCTAACTCTTGTTTTAGGGATAGGGAAGCTGTGTAATGCCCCATTCCACATTTTGCTGTTAAAATTAAAATATTCATTTTTTTCTCCTTTAAAATCATTATAATGTGTTTTAAAAATTTTTGCTATAGATTTACCTTACAGTAATCTTACATTTTTGTAAGATTCTTGACATAATTATAACAAAGAATTTTTGACTTGATAAGGGGGAGAGCGTTTAATTAAGAAAACATTAAGAATTGAAACCAAATTATAAAAAAATTAAAAAGAACTTGACAAATTTTAAATCTTGTGTTAATATATTTATTGTATTTAAGATTATGGACCAGTAGCTCAGCTGGATAGAGCATCGGCCTTCTAAGCCGAGGGTCGGACGTTCGAGTCGTCTCTGGTTCACCATTTTTATTTTGACTATAATTTAATAAAATTGTTGTGTAAAGCAACAATTTATTTATCGAGGTGTAGCGCAGTTGGTAGCGCGCGTGGTTTGGGACCATGAGGTCGCAGGTTCGATCCCTGTCACCTCGACCAAAAATACCCTATTTTAGGGTATTTTTTTATATCTTCCAATATCTAAAAATGGCTTAAAATGGGGAGTTTTTATTTTTCTATATCTTGAAATATTTTCTTATATCAAAAAAACTGCATTAAAAATTACATTAAAAAAATTTTTTTATAGTAAAAACTGCATTAAAATTGCAATAAAAATTTTCTCTGTAAGTGTTGGTAAATAAGCGATTGAAAAGTCAGTATTAAAATTTTTTATTTTTTTATATCATAAAATATTTTTTTGTATTAAAAAAACTGTAATAAAAATAGAGTAATTGACATCAAATTTCAATTACTCTACTAATTTTTAACCAACTTCTTCCAAAACTTCATACCACTTCAAAATTCCATCCATACAATTTTTCAATTGTTCTTTGTGTTTATCTTTCAAGTGAGTTTCTTTAACACGATTGATAAGATTCGTCATTTCCCTTTGTATCATTTCATATTCACTACACTCAAAATCATACAGTAATCCATTTTCTTGATAATAATTATAAACATTTTCATCAAATCTATTTTCATATGCAGCAAAAACATCGGTGTAAGTATCTAAAGTTTCTTTTACACTTTTATGTCCTAATATCTTCTGCAAAATATGTGCTGGCATACCACTTTCAATTTGCCTTGTCGCAAAACTATGTCTCAATATATGAGAAGTACAATTTTTATTTTTTGTTATTTTATATTTTTCACAAAAACGTTTAATTGCACAAGTTATCATGTTGGTAGTAATTAAATTGCCATTTTCTCTACAAAAAAGTAGATTATTTTTATTATCAATGGCTTTTTTCATACAAATTTTTAAGATTTTTTCTACATCAGCAGTCATTTTTATATCTCTATAACCACTGTATGTTTTGGTTCTATCACCTAAAATAGTGATTTCCTTGCCATTTTCATCTTCTGAAACTGTTAAAGTATTATTGATATGGATTATTTTTTCTTCAAAGTCAATATCTTTCTCTTTATCCAAAGCAAGCACTTCGCCCATTCTCATACCTGTTGAAATGGATAATAACCATTCATTTTGATATTGATGTGGCTTGTCTAATGAATGAATTGTTTGTATAAACTTCCTTTGCTCATTTACAGTTAATGCAACTACTTTTGAAAATGGCTGCTTACTTCTAGGCTTTCTAAATTCTGATGTTTTAATAGGATTATGTAAGATAATATTTTTAGCGATTGCTTTTTGAAATCCTGCATTTAACATACCGTAATCCTTTTTAATAATCGAATCCGAATATTTTGTCCTTGTTGCTAAAAAATCTTTGATTTCATCTGTTGTTATTTTTTGAATAGGCTTATGCACTATTTCTGCTTTTGATAATCTTTTTAAAGTTTGTTTATTCGTAATATAAGCACTATCTCCAGTTTCATTTAATTTCTTTCTATCTTCAATAACTTCTTTCATCATCATATATAAAGTGGTATCACTTTTACCAATATATTTTCCTGTTTGAATATCACTCGAAATTTTATTTTTCTTATTGGCAGCTTCTTTTTGGTTTTTACCATATACAGAAGATGTCCTTTTTCCATTTTTTGTTGAACATTGTCCAACCCAATGAGAATAAAAATAGAATTTATCACAATATTCATTGTATTTCGTACAATTTTTACAAATATCACATTTGTTACAATCTTCTCTATTATTACAAATTGTTCTATCTTTACAATTTTTGCAATTTTCACATTCTGGCATCACTTTTTTTGTTTTCGGTCGCTTTTGCTTTTGGGTCGTTTGATAAAGTGTGCCTTCGCCATTTGCTCGTCTTTTCATACTTTATCCTCCTATCATGTATTTTCAATTCAATTTTTCATTTCTCTTCTGTTTATTCATCTAACATTCTCCATAACTTAAAGCAATCTTTGTAACCTTGCTTATATAAAAACATACTTTCTATTCCTATTA
>CAMSEX010000029.1 GCA_947057875.1 uncultured Clostridium sp. | reverse complement strand
CAAGGGTTGTGAATGGAGTTACAGCACGATTAATAATATGCTTCGAAATCCAACTTACACTGGATACCTATGCTTTCATAAAACGAGTGTGCCAATTGGTGGCGGAAAGCGAAAACGAGTGTCCAATAAAGAAGATTGGATTTATTCGAAAGATAAAATTCCAGAAATTCAAATTATCTCAGAAGAACAATTTGAAAAAGTGCAAAAAATCAAAAAGGCAAGATGTGATAAAAATAAACAATGTGAAGAAGAAAATAAGGAATATTTCAGTTATCAAACCAAAGGAGATATGCTTTTTAGTGGATTTATTGTGTGTGGTGGATGTGGTTCAAAACTAACGACTAGAACCTCAAAAAGAACAATAAAATTGGAGGATGGAAGCAAAGGATACACAAGATATAGATATTATATGTGCAGTCATAAGGCTTGTGGCAGAGAGTGCAGTTGCCAGAAGAAAAGTCATAAAAATAACACGATCGAAGAGCCAGTTTTAAATGAAATTTACAAATATTTTGATTTATTAGAAAAACGAGATTTGTCAGAATATGTGAGAAAGATTCATAAAAATACAAATGATAACGAAGGAAAGCAAATCAGACAATTGGAGAAAAATATCAAAGAATGTTCGAACAACAATGATTTACTAAAAGAAGAAATTATGAATGTGATAACAGGAAAAAGTACTTTTACGAGAGAGTTAATATCTGAATTAATGGAAGAAAATAAACAAAAGATAGAAGAGTTTCAAACACAAAAGATAAGATTAGAGCAGTTAAAAAAGCAAAAAGAAGTAGATTTTGAGCAAATGCTAAAAATGAAAAGTATGATTCCAGATTGGAAAGAAGTTTTAAAAAATTGTAGTATAGAAAGGAAGAAAATGATATTATCAGCGATGATAAAGGAAATTGTCGTTTATGATCATAAAATCGATATTCATTTAAGAATTAGTTTTAACGAATTCTTGCGAACAGCACAAAAACTGGGTTCTGGGAAGAATAGCAAATTTGCTAAAAACCTGAGTAACACGAGAACCAATCAACTTAACCCCTCGTTGGGTACATTTTGATGATAGAACAACAGTTGCTGGATTTCCAACAATTCGCTATGGAAGTAAAGGAAATTACGTATGTGTGGCACAAGATGCGCTAAATGCGTTAGGTTTATCAACAGGAGGGTTAGATGGAATATTTGGCACACAAACAAGAAATGCAGTTTTGACTTTCCAAAGCAGAAATGGTTTGTCAGCAGATGGAATTTTGGGACCAAATACTTGGGGCAGATTAATGCCGCAAGTCAATGGAATTGGAAGAACACCAACTGTAATAAATTAGAGCAAGTATTTTGAAGGAATCAATAAATGAAAAAGTAGTACACTATCCTCAAAAAAGTGTACTACATATTTTTTATCCAATTAATTGTTCAGCCTTTTCTCTTGCTTTGCAATCTAGTGCTAGAACTTCATCAATAGTTGCGAGTTCAAATGGTTCATAAGCCTGTAACGTTTTTTCTAAGATTTCTGGAATGTCTGTAAATTTTATTTTTTTCTCTAAAAAGTTAGCAACTGCAATTTCATTTGCTGCATTCAAAATAATTTGTTGACTTAGCTTACCAGCACAATCATAGGCTAATTTTAAGCATTTAAATTTCTCAAAATTAGGCTTTTTAAAAGTAAAAGTTGGCAGGTTAAAAATGTCTAGTTTTTCTACTGTGTTTGCTATCCTATTGGGATAATCAAGTGCATAAGCAATTGGAATTTCCATAGATTTAGGACCAATATTTGCCATAATAGTTCCATCCTCAAATTGAACCATAGAATGAATTAAACTTTGCGCATGCACAACGACTTGAATTTTATCTTTTGACACACCAAACAAATACATTGCTTCAATTACCTCAAAGCCTTTATTCATCATAGTTGCAGAATCAATTGTGATTTTAGCACCCATACTCCAAGTAGGATGATTGAGAGCTTGCTCAGGTGTGATAGTTTCTGTAATTTCTTTGTTGAAAAATGGTCCGCCAGAGGCTGTTAGTAAAATTTTATCAATTGGGTTGTTGGCTTCGCCATTGAGACATTGCATAATGGCACTATGCTCGCTATCGACTGTCAAAAGTGTAGCATGATGTTTTTGGGCAGCCGCCATAATTAAATTTCCGCCAGTAATCAAAACTTCTTTGTTGGCTAGAGCAACAATTTTGCCTGCTTTTATCATGTTATAAGTTGGTTTAAGTCCAGCAATTCCAACCAAAGCAGAAACGCCAATATCGTAATCAGTAAGACAGGATATTTGTTCCATCCCCATTTTACCATAATAAACATCCAAATCAGCAAAATTACTTTTTAAAATTTTAGCGTTTTCTTCTGAAGTGATGTAAACGTGTCTTGGATTAAATTCCTTGACTTGTTCCATCAATTTAGTGATATTTTTCCCAGCAACTAAAATGGAAACCTCAAATTTGTCTTTATGTGTGCGGATAACATTTAAGGTACTTGTTCCAATCGAACCGAGTAGAGCCGAAAATAGCAATTCTTTTTAACATAGAAATTCCTCCTTTAAATTTATAAATAAGTAAGGCTTTGAGCCCCAGCGTTAGAGAGTTTATATGAACTTAATAGGTTATTAATATCAGTTTTCCATTTAGATGGAATTCTTAAGGATTTTACATTTAGGAATGTAGCGGTAGTAGTAGTTATTATAGAACAGCCAAAATCAATAGTTGTAACAGTTGTTGGAACTGTTAAATTCAAACTAGAACATCCAGTAAAAGCAGCAACACCAATGGAGGTTACTTTGCTTGGAATTGTTAAAGTAGTTACACTACTACAATCTCTAAAAGCATGTGGACCAATAGAGGTTACTGTATCTGGGATTACTACATTAGTTAAACTGGAATCACCGTAAAATAATGCTTTACTAATAGTAGTTAATTGACTAGGTAAAACGACTGTTTTTAAATTTGTTGCTTGTTGTAGGCAACTTTCACTAAATGTACAATTGGTTCCTTCAAAAGTAATACTTTCAATAGAACTTGAAGCAAAAACAAACATATTAATTGTTTCAAGGCTAGCAGGTAATGTTATATTTTTGATAGCGACTTGTCCAAACGCTTGCATTCCAATATCTTTTAAATTGTTCGATAAAGTAATTTCTGACAATGAGCTACAAGCTAAAAATGCTCTGTCTCCAATAGAAGTAATTGTATTTGGCATTATAACAGTCTCTAAGGTTGTGTTACTTTGAAAAGCACTGGCACCAATGGCAATGACTGGTTTTTCTTCTAATTGGTCTGGAATGGTAATGTCTGTCAAAGAAAGAGCAGATTCTGTTAAACCAGTCACAGTTACACCATTGTCAGCAATGGTATACTGGAATAATGAACTAGGTTTTTCTTCACCAGAGTTGTTATCACCAGTCTCACCACCAGATTCATTTCCAGAGTTGTCCCCATCGCCAGTTCCTTCATTACCGCCAGGTTTTTCAGTGTTTCCTTGACCTCCGCCAATCAATGGTACCATTTTCTAGTAATGTTCCAATGACGATTTCTTGTGCATCATCTTTGTTTTTAAATACTTTTACACGATTTGTGTCTTTATCCAGTTTAACCCAATAATTGGCAGCTGGTTCTCCAATTTCTGGAAACTTAGAATTCATATAGTCTCGAACAGTTGGCTGTATAACTTCTTCTTCGGCATATTTCTGATTAAGAAAATCAGTTACATAAGCTGCTGCTAAAAGTTCAGTATTTTCCTTAGCACTTGCAATTTCTGTGATGCTTACAGCTTGAGAAGCTTTTTGAAGAATTCCATTGCTGCCTGAGATTAAATGAATAGAGATTCCAGCTAAAATCAACAATACAATAATTGTAACAACAAGCGCAACTAAAGTAATTGCATTTGATTTGTGAAGTTGTAAAAAGTTCTCTTTAACAGAGTATGTGGTATAGATTAAACGTGAATTTTGTTTTCGATTTGAGTGTTTCATTAAATTTCCCCCTTTGTATTTATATAGATGAATTATATACTATAATTATTTTAATTGCAATGTTTAACTTTAAAATAGTCTAGGATTTTATTTCATGCATAAATTTACTGTGTGGAGGGATTTTTATGCAAAATAATATTTTGAAATTAAAAAGGCGAATGTTGGTGGTTTTAATTGGTGTTGTGTTAGCAAGTATTGTTTTGATCGGGCAAACAGCGAATCTGCAATTTGTAAGAGGTGAGGAATTAAAGGCAAAAGCTTATGGGCAACAGAGTTCAGATCGAACTATTACGGCAAATCGTGGCACGATTTATGATAGAAGTGGCGAAAATATTCTAGCAAAAAGTAGCACAGTTCAAACTGTAACAGTCAATCCTGTCAATATTGCGCCAGAAAATAAAGAAAAAGTGGCGCATATTTTAGCAGATATTTTTGAATTAGATTATGATAAAATTTTCAAAAGAGTAAGCAAAAATAGTTCGATTGAAACAATTGTCAAAAGAGTGGAGAAGGAAAAGACAGATGAATTACGTAAATGGATGCAAGAAAATAATATTTATCAAGGAATTAATATTGACGAAGATACGAAGCGTTTTTATCCAGAGGCAAGTTTAGCTTCCCATGTGATTGGCTTTTGTGGGAGTGATAATCAAGGTTTAGATGGAATTGAAGCAAGATATAATGATGTTTTGACAGGACAAAATGGTTCTATTTCTAAAATGATTGATGCAAAAGGAAATAATTTCGGAGAGGAAGGCGAAAACTATGAAGAACCAATGGTTGGCAATGATTTGATTTTAACGATTGATAAAAATATTCAGGCAATTGCAGAAAAATATTTGGAGGATGTTTGTATTGATAATGTATGTACAGATGGTGGAAATGTGGTAATCATGGATCCGCAAAATGGCGATATTTTAGCAATGGCAACGTATCCATTTTATGATTTAAATCAGCCATATGAAATTAGTAACCCAGAATTGAAACAGGTTTGGGAATTGATGGACCAAGCACAAAAGTCGGAGAGCTTACAGGGAATGTGGAGAAATAAGGCAATTGCGGATACTTATGAGCCAGGTTCGACATTTAAACTGGTAACTGCGTCAAGTGCACTAGAAGAAGGGATTGCAGAAGCAGATAGAGCAGGTGCATTTTGTTGTTCAGGTGGTATTGAAATTGCAGGTGTTCGCATTAAGTGTTGGAGGTATTATAGACCACATGGTTCGCAAAGTTTGCGAGAAGGTTTGATGAACTCATGTAACCCTGTGTTTATCGGATTGGGGCAGAAAATTGGTGTGGAAAAATATTATCATTACTTAGAAAGATTTGGTTTTTTGAAAAAAACAGGAATTGATTTGTATGGAGAAGCAAAAAGCATCTTTTTAGCAAAGGAAAAAGTGGGACCAGTAGAACTTGCTACAATTAGCTTTGGGCAACGTTTTGAAGTAACACCAATTCAAATGATTACAATGGTTTCGACGATTGCGAATAAAGGGGTGTATGTACAACCACGTTTAGTAAGGCAAATCAAAAATTCAGAAACTGGGGAAGTGCAAGATATTGAGCCGATTTTTGGAGAACGTGCAATTTCAGAACAAACAGCAGAGAATGTTTTGAGTATGATGACATCGGTTGTGTCAGAAGGTACAGGAAAAAATGCGAAAGTGTTAGGATATAAAGTTGGTGGAAAGACGGGAACATCGGAAGATGGAGTAAATACAGGAAAATATGTAACATCGTTTATTGGAGTGGCACCGACGAATGAACCACAAGTTACTATTTTGGTAACTTTGTATAACCCAACAGGAGAAGGAGGACATCAGCGGTCGGACGGTGTTGCAGCACCAGTAGCAGGAAAAATATTGAACGAAGTAATTCAATATTTAGGAATTGAACCAACTGAAGAGATAGAAGAAAAAGAAAGCAATTAAAGGCTTTCTTTTTTTGTGGATTATGCAAGTTGTTGATCAAAAAATAAGAATGGTAGAAGTTAAAAAGCAAATTAAATTTCATAAAACACTTGACAATAAAATAGCAATATTATAAAATAATAAAAATTGCAAAAAAATACAATTTTTATATTAATTAATGAAAAGTAGATAGAAAGATAGAAAGACAGAAACATTTTTGGGAATATTGACATGATAGGGAAAATAATGTAAAATCAAAATATAGGAGGAAGAAGATAGATAAATTTGAAGAAAGTATGAGAAGAAAAACTTTGCCTTGTTTTACTACAAAAGTCAATATTATGAAATTTATACAAGCTATTAAATTGAATGAAGGCGATGAGATAGCAATTAAAGATTTTTTCGGAAGAGGCAAATATTCTGAAACAAAGAAAACGTTACAGATTTTTAATATTATAACAGATGATATGATGTTAACAGAAGTAGGAAAAACAATTGCATGTTCTTCTGAAGAAGAAGAAAAAAAAGAATGGTTTAAACTTATTATGAATTATCCACCATATGGCGATTTTATTAAAACAGTTGGACAAAATCTTGAGACTAAAAACAAAGTTATAGAATTTGAAACAATAAAAAAGTTTTGGAATTCTAAAGGTTATGGTACTTCGGATGGCAATAGAAATGATGCTATTACTACTTTTGCTCATCTTATTGTTATAACAGATATAGGTGAATTTAAAGTTGGAAGACAAAAAAATCCATCACGTATTATTATTTCCAAAAAAAAGTTGGAAGAAAAAATGAAGTTAATTGTTTATGATAATAAGATCTTAGGTACAGAACAGGTAAAAGAGCAAGTAGCTGATGAGAGAATAACGCAGGAACAACAAAATACAGAGAAAGACAAAGTAAAGATGAATGAAGATTATATATTTAATATTCCACTAAAATCTGGTTCTATAGCAAAAATATGTATACCAATAAATGTAGAGAAAGAAGACATAGATTTTATAAAAAGACTAATAGATATTATTTCTATAAGGAAAGTTAGCTAAATAAAAATGGCTACTAGCGGCCTTTATAAAGGTCTAGTAACCATTGCATAGCTAAAGCATCAATTTAGCTAAAAAGTAAGAATTATATGAGGTTTCATATAATCTATGTGTTCTAAAGAACATTTATATTATATCATATGGTTTTTCTTTATGCAATAGTTATCTGAAAAAAGGAGGAAATTTTTTAAAATAATAAATAAATATTGAAAAATGAGAAAAATTCAGGAACCAATTTTTTTTAGAAAGGAAAAGAATGTATAAACGAGTGAAAAAACGAATGAAAAATTTCAAGAAAATTTTGATGGAATAAAAATATTAAAGACTCAATTCATTAAAGAAGTTGAAGTAGTAGATGATACGAAATTTTTTATTTCAAATTTTATTAAGAATAGACATAAAAATCTAGTATAAATAGCTATAAAAAAGAAAAATCCTTTTATAAAAATTTTGTTATAAAGGGATTTTTCTTTTTTCTACATATACTGATATTTTTTTCGATTACTGATTAAAAATGCGCTGCTAACGAATAATGCTAAGATTTCGGCAAAAACGACTGCAAGCCAGATTCCGTTTAAGCCCCACAAAAGTGGTAATATAAAAATCATTACAACTTGGAATAATAAGGTTCTTAAAAACGAAATAATTACTGAAACGATTCCATTGTTTAATGCTGTAAAAAACGACGAGCTAAAAATGTTAAATCCACTAATAAAGTAAGAAAGCGCAAATAGTCGAATGGCGGTTGTTGTCATTGTAAGCAAGTTGGCATCATAACTAACAAATACGCGAGCTAGCAATTTTGACAATAGTTCTGCTAAAATAGTCATTACGAAAGAAGTAACAGCAATTAATTTTAGGCTTTTATGTAATAAGTTTTTTAATTCCTTAAAATTTTGTGAACCATAATGGTAGCCAATAATGGGTGCAGTTCCAATGGAATATCCTAAATATGTTCCTGAAAAAATAAAACTAACATACATAATAATTCCATAAGCTACGACGCCGTTTGAGCCAACGTATTTCATAAGTTGCATATTGTATAACATATTGACTAAAGACATAGACAAATTAGTCAACATTTCAGATGAGCCATTGATACAAGATTGCAAAATAACTTTTCCATTAAATTTTGTTTTTACCAATCTTAAACAACTATCATTTGAACGTAAAAAATAAACCAGTGGAAAAATACCACTAATTAATTGACTAATACCTGTTGCAAGTGCTGCTCCTAAAACGCCAATTTTTAAAACATACATGAATAAAAAATCAAGTAGCATGTTTAGTACTCCAGTAATGATTGAAATTATTAAGCCAAAATTTGGTCTTTCAGCAACAATCAGAAAACTTTGGAAAGCATTTTGTAGCATAAATGGAACTAAAAACAGAAGTAAAGTTCTTCCATAAGTAATACAATCTCCGAGCATTGCATCATCTGCGCCAAGTAATTTAGCAAGTGGTTCTATTAAAAAGATACCAATTATAGTTAACACGAAACCTAAGAAAATCAATACATAAATCAATAATGAAAAAGATTCATTTGCTTGTTTTTGATTGCCTTCGCCAATTGTTTTGGAAACAAATGCACTACCACCAGTTCCAATCATAAATCCGAAGCTTCCTAAAATCATAAGAGCTGGTATGGTTAAATTAACAGCAGCAAAAGCATTACTTCCTACAAAATTCGACACAAAAATTCCATCTACAACCCCATAAATTGATGTGAAAATCATCATAATAATGGTAGGAAGAGTAAAGCGAATTAGTTTTTGGTAGGTAAAATGATCGGATAATTCAATTTTCATTTTCTTTTCCTCCTATTATTGTTAAAGAAATCCCATTATAGTATGAAATAAGAGTATTGTCAAGAACTTTTTAAAAAAGTTATTTCTTATGAGGCTTATAATTGACAAATTTAGTAATCATCGATATAATAATAGTAAAAACAAAAGAAAGGAAAAGAAAATGGTAGATTTGCATTGTCATATTTTGCCAAATGTAGATGATGGTTCTTTTAGCATGGAGGAGACAATAAAAACTTTGAAACAGGCTGCTAATGCTGGGTTCGATATTGTTTGTTTTACGCCACATTATGCCGAACCACAATATATACAAAATAAAAAGCAGAATCAAGAAGTTCTGGAGCAGGTAAGGGAAGAATTGGCAAGAGAAGAAATAAGGATGAAGCTGTTTTTGGGAAACGAAGTTTTTTTGCAGGATAAAATGCCAGAGTTGTTAGAGAATGGAGTTATTTCAAGTTTGGCAGATACGCAGTATATTTTGCTTGAATTGCCAATGTATCAGGAATTACCAGAAGAAATTGTGCAGAAAATGATTGCCTCTTTGCAAAAAAAGGGCTTGAAAGTAGTTGTGGCACACCCAGAAAGATATGTTTATATTCAGAGAAATACGAATAAATTGCCTGAATATTTTGGAGAAAATATTATTTTTCAAAGCAATTATGCAAGTATCATTGGTGGTTATGGGAAAGAAGCGCAAAAAACAATAAAAAAATTGTTGAAAGAGAAAAAAATTCATTATTTTGCTACAGATACACATCACATCAATAATGGTATTTACGAAAATATGCAGTTGATTTTGAAAAAAATGTCGAAAATGGTAGATGAAAGATATTTGGAAATTCTGACACAGACTAATCCTAGGGCAATTATTAAAAATGAAGAGATAGAGGAGAATCTATGAAAATTTTGATGGGGACTAAAAATCAAGGAAAAATAAAAGGAGCGAAAATTGCTTTTGAAAAATATTTTGAAAATGTTGAAATTCAAGGGATTTCAGTGGATTCTGAAGTAGGAGATGAGCCTCTGAATGAAGAAATTATGCAAGGATGCAAAAATCGAGTAAAAAATGTGAGAAAATATGCTAAAGAAAATCACTTGGATGCTGATTTTTTTGTGGCCAGTGAAGCAGGACTAATCAATTATTCGGATACTTGGATGGATTTTAATTTTGCTGTTGTTGAAAACAGCGCAGGCGAGCAGAGTATTGGTTCAAGCGCAGGCTTTGCAATACCAGAAAAATATGTGGATGAAGTGATTGAAAAAGAGCTAAGAGTGATTATGGATCGAATTTTTTGTGGCAAGAATTTAAATCAAGAAGATGGAGGAATTGGAAAATTAACACATGGTAAAATAACACGAATTGATTTGACATATCAGGCTTTTACTATGGCTTTGATTCAGTTTATTAATGGAGAAATCTGGAAATAAGAGAAGAAACTTATTAATATATGATGTAAGAAAAATGGAGGAGTGTCCTCCATTTTTTTAATAAAGAAGATTTTTCCATTTTGAAATTTTGAATAAAATTGCTCAGAATTCGCATACTATTATTAAAATTTTAGAAAGGATTGAGGAAAATGGGAACTTTAAATCAAGCAGAATTACAAAATTTAAGACATTTGATTGGAGCTCAAGAAACAAATTATGAAAAATTGACCAATTATGCCGACAATGCGGTGGATCCACAAATTAAACAAGTTTTAAATAAGGCAGCTCAGGATACTTTGAATACAAAACAGAAATTATTATCTTTTTTTAATTAGGAGGAATTTATGGAAGAGAAATACATGGTAAACGACGTTTTAGAATGTACAAAATCTGGTTTGAAAGATTACCAAAATGCGATTATTGAAACAGCTAATATGGAATTAAGACAGACATTTCAAAATTTGCGTAACTCTGGCGAAAGTTTTCAATATGAATTATTTAAATTAGCAGAGTCAAAAGGGTATTATGTTCCTGCAGAAAATGCAAAACCAGAAGAAATTCAAAAAGTTAAAACAGAATTATCAAATTAAAAAATTTTTTGATAAAAAAGGAATATACAAACTCAATGTATTGCGTGAGAAATTTTGGGCATGTCCCAAATTTCGCTCGCTTTTTTTTAAGAAAATAGTATTCTTTTTTGTGTAAATTACTAGATTTTTTTCTATAAAAATGTTACACTAATAAAAAGAATTTTGGAAGGAAAGAAAAATGGAATTGGTAGATACAATAAAAAATAGAAGAAGTATACGAGCATTTAAAAAGCAAAAAATTGAAAAAGAGATAATTGAAGATTTGGTTAATTGTGCAAGATTAGCGCCATCAGCTAAAAATAGACAACCATGGAAATTTGTTATTGTAAAAGATGAGATGAAAAATAAAATTGCAAATATCATGCTTGAAGTAGAGGAAAGAGCAGTTTTTAATACAAATGAAAATCCAGGACAAAGACCGAGGAAAAATTTAAGCGAAATATTAGAATGGTATGAATAAAAGGAGCCTTTAATGAATTTTTATAGATTGCTCAATCAAATGATAAATTACATAGAAAAAAATTTAGAAAATGAAATCAGTTATTCAAAATTGGCTCAAATTTTGGGGGTTAATGAATATACGATGAAAAGTATTTTTGGATTAATTTGCGATGTGTCAATTGCTGAATATATCCGAAAAAGAAGGCTTTCTAATGCAGGATTTGATTTGTGTCAAACAGATGAAAAAATTATGGACATTGCCATAAAATATCAGTATGAGAATGCCACATCATTTTCAAGAGCTTTTGAGAAATTTCATGGAATAAAGCCAAGCCAGGTTAAGAAAAAAGCACAAAATTTAAAAATTTTTACAAAAATAATTTTTGATGAAAACATTGAAAAAAATAATGATATTGAATATAGTATTATAGAAAAAAATGAGATAATTCTTTATGGAAAAGGCAAAAAAACAAATAAAGAAAATATTTCCAAAGATGTACCAGAATTTTGGAAAAGAATGAATGAAATCTATAAAAATAATACTATTAAATTTGGTATGATTGTTTATGAAAATCGTTATGAGAGTGAGAAATATGAATATTGGGTTCTATATAGTGAGCCAATACAGGGACTAGAAGAATATAAAATTCCGAAAAGTAAATGGATAAAATTTATCATTCATTCTCAGGAAGCAAAAGAAATTCAAAAAGTGTCACATCAATTTTATGGTAGAATTTTACCTAGTTTAAAATATAATTTGAGACAAATCCCAGAACTTGAATATTATCATGATCATATTACTGAATTTTGGATTCCAATTGAAGATTAAAACTGATTTTTTTGAAAATAAAAAAGTCAGTTTTTTTTATTTATTTGTGATAAAATTAATGAAAAATAAATAAGGAAAATAAAAATGAGAAATAAATTTATAGCTGAAATATTTTTAACTGAAAAATTTGTATCAGAAGATGCATGGCTTAATTTTATTTTTGAAATTTCCAGATTAAATGGAAAATTTAGAAAGTGGAATATTTTTGTTTTGATTGAACTTAATACAGTCCGATATTTTATTCAAACTTCCAAAAAAATCCCACCAGTTATTAGTAATTTAAATGAGTTTTTATTAAAAATAATTGAGCCAAAACAAACAATAAATAAAATATTAAAATCATTTTATTTGGTAGAAAGTGATGAAAAAAATGTGCTTGATGTTTATGATAAAAATGAAACCAGAAAATCAAGAAAATTGAAAATATCAAAAATTACAATTTTTCCGTATTGTAAGAATAACTTTCTATCAAAAACAGAGTTATTTTTTGAAAAGAAAAATAAAAAAATGATAAAAAAACAAGCAGATCGGAAGAGCGTCGTGTAGGGAAAGAGTGTAGGTTATAGTG
>CAMSEX010000028.1 GCA_947057875.1 uncultured Clostridium sp. | reverse complement strand
ACACTATAACCTACACTCTTTCCCTACACGACGCTCTTCCGATCTGCAGAGGTTGCACAAGAAATGGAAAATCATTTAAAAGAAAGCAAGGAACAGCTGATTTCTGAAGGATTGACGGAGGAAAAAGCAGAGCAAGAAGCCATTAATCAAATGGGAAATGCAGAGGAAATTGGCAAAAAATTAAACAAAATTCACTGTCCCAAATTGGATTGGAAATTATTGTTACTTACGCTCATTCTAATCATTTTTGGTGCCTTAGTGACTTTTACAAGGTCAAACTGTGTGGATGAAAAAGGAGCGCTTCCGTATTATTCTCCGATGCCGCAGTATATTTTCACGTTGGCAGTGGGAGCGGTTTTAAGCATTGGTGTTTACTTTTTTGATTATCGAAAAATCTTGAAAATGCCCAAAACTTTATATGGGGTAGCTACATGTTTGATTATATTTGCAATATTATTTGGTTACCAAGTCAATGGAACAAAAATATATTTTTCTATTTTGGGAAATACTTTCTTTGTGCCAGCAATTGCAGTACCATTATATATTTTAGCATTTATTGGATTTTTGCAGAAGATAGATATCAGCAAAAATTTAGAAATTTCGTTTTTATCAAAAGAATTCAAAATTAATTTGGACATTTTGAAAATTGTTATTTTAAGTGGAATTTCTTTACTCACTCTCCAAATGGCACCAGCAACCGTTTTAATGCTTGTTTTGGGAACTGTGTATTTAGTTCTTGCAACTGTGAAATTATGGGAATTTAAGAAAAACAGAAAACGTAATCTTGCGATTTTGTGGGGAGTTCCAGTTATACTTGGCATTTTATTTTTAGTAACAATCATGCCAATGGCATATGATCGATTGATTGGTTCATTTGCTCCACAACAGGATCCAAAAGGAAGAGGTTGGCTTGGTGTTAATCAGAAAATAATTTTGGAGTCTGCTAATTGGTTTGGAGAAGCAGGCGATATGAGTAATGCAATCAGCTTGTTTGACGAAGGGACAAATTTTGCTTTTATTTCGATTTTGGCACATTATGGATTGGTTGTGAGCTTTGGTATGGTAATTGCGATTGTGTTTTTTAGTATAAAATTAATGATAAATGCTGTGAAAATCAAAGATATGGCTGGAAAACTGACAATTATGGGAATTTCAGGATTGTTTATTTTGCAGAGCATTTTCAATTTGCTTATGAACTTAAATTTGGGGCTTAAAACCAATGTAAATATTCCATTTATTTCATATGGAAGACAGGATTTAATCTTAAATATGATGTGTTTAGCATTGGTTTTATCGGTTTATCGCAGAAAGGATATTTTGGGAAAGCGGAACAAATCAAAGCCAGTGGAATGTTGTAGAAGAATAATTTTTATGCATAATTTATTGTCTTTTTTGTGAAGAAATTGTGAAAATCTTGTGAAATTTTTAAGTTAAGATAAATTTTCCAAATAACCTTGCATTTTCTGAAATATTTATATATAATATCACTATAATATTGTAGAAAAGAGGAAAAATATGGATAGACAAGACGAAACAATCATTGAGAAAAATATCGAAAAAGAGATGAAAGACGCTTATATTGACTATGCTATGAGTGTTATTGTTGCACGTGCTTTGCCAGATGTTCGTGATGGTTTGAAACCAGTCCATAGAAGAATTTTATATTCTATGCACGAAGATGGCATTACGTCAGACAAACCATACAGAAAATGCGCCAATACAGTTGGTTCCGTGTTAGGAAGGTATCATCCGCATGGAGATGCTTCTGTGTATGATGCCATGGTTCGTTTAGCACAAGACTTTTCAATGCGTTATACATTAATTGATGGACATGGAAATTTTGGTTCAATTGATGGCGATAGTCCAGCAGCTATGAGGTATACAGAAGCAAGAATGGCGAAAATTTCAGAGCAAATGCTTGCTGATATTGAAAAAAACACAGTCAATTTTGAGCCAAACTATGATGACAGACTACAAGAACCAAGCGTTTTGCCAACCAAAGTGCCAGCTTTGCTGATTAATGGTTCATCAGGAATTGCAGTTGGTATGGCAACAAACATTCCACCACATAATTTAAAAGAAGTTGTGGATGGATTAATCAAAATTATTGAAAGTGACAATGTTACAGATGAAGAATTGATGAAGATTATCAAAGGTCCTGATTTTCCAACAGGAGCAACGATTTTAGGAAGAGAAGGCATCAAAGAGGCTTATACGACAGGTAGAGGAAAAATTACATTAAGGGCTGAAGCTGAAATTGAGGAAATGGCAGGCAATAGACAAAAAATTGTAGTAAGTTCTTTGCCATATCAGGTCAATAAAGCGAGATTAATAGAGAATATTGCAGCATTGGCAAGAGACAAAAAAATAGATGGCATTTCAGAAATTCGTGATGAGTCTGACCGTGAAGAAAAAGTAAGAGTTGTAATCGAGCTCAAAAGAGACGCTAAACCACAATTGACGCTTAATCAGTTGTATAAGCATACGGCCTTACAAGAAACTTTTGGAATTATTATACTAGCCTTGGTTGACGGACAACCTAAAATTTTAACATTAAGACAATGTTTGGATGAATTCTTGAAACATCGAAGAGAAGTTGTTTTGCGCAGAACGAAATTTGAATTGGATAAAGCAGAAGCCAGAGCTCATATTTTGGAAGGTTTGCGAATTGCAATTGATAATATTGACGAAGTCATTGAAACCATTCGTTCTTCTTATGATGATGCTAAGGAAAAATTGATGGAGCGTTTTGGACTTACCGATATTCAGGCGCAAGCGATTTTGGATATGCAATTAAAGAGATTGTCAGGTTTGCAACGTGAAAAAATTGAGGAAGAATATAACGAACTAATGAAATTAATTGCTTATTATAAAGATGTTTTGTCAAGTGAGAGCTTAGTATTTGATATTATTAAAACAGAGTTGCTTGAAATCAAGGAAAAATTTGGGGATGACAGATTAACCAAAATCGTGGCAGCAGAAGGTGAATTTGAGGTTGAAGATTTAATCAAAGAAGAGCAAACTGTTGTGGCTTTGACGAATTTTGGCTATATTAAAAGAGTTCCAGTGGATACATACAAGAGCCAAAGAAGAGGTGGAAAAGGTATTCAAGGCATGGCAACAAGGGCAGAGGATTTTGTGAAAGAAATTTTCACGACTTCAACACATGATATTATTTTATTTTTCACGAATACTGGAAAAGCTTATCAACTACGTGGCTATGAAGTGCCAGAAGCGGGAAGAACAGCCAAAGGAACGGCAATTGTAAACATTCTAAATTTGGAGCCAGAGGAAAAAGTTTCTGCGGTTATTCCAATTTCGAATTTTGCAGAAGGCAAATATATTTTGATGGCAACCAAAAATGGTATGATTAAGAAAACAGCCCTAACAGAATATTCTACGATTAGAAAAAACGGAATCAAAGGTATCACGTTGAACGAAAATGACCGTTTGATTGATGTTCGTTTAACTGATGGAGAAGATAATGTTGTTTTAGTAAGCAAAAAAGGTTTGGCGATTACGTTTGATGAAAAAGGTGCTAGACCACTTAGTAGAGGTGCAAAAGGTGTTATCGGAATGCGCTTGAATGAAGGCGACGAAGTCATTGGCATGGAGTCAATTGTTCAAGGAGGAAAAGCTACATTGCTTGCGATTACAGAAAATGGTTTTGGAAAAAGGACAGAGTTAGATGAATATAGAGTGACAAGCAGAGGTGGAAAAGGGGTTATTACTTATAAAATAACACCAAAAACAGGCGATATTGTAGGAATTCGTATTGTAAGTGGCGACGAAGATGTTATGATGATTACAGACACAGGCACGATTATTCGATTGAGAGTGTCAGATATTAGCATTCTTAGCAGGTCAACACAAGGCGTAACTTTGATGAGAACAAATGACGGAAAAGTGGTAAGTATAACAACTTTAGAACATGATGAAGAGGCAGATGAAGGGGAAGAAAAACAGCAACAACCAGAAGTAATGAAAGAACAAACAACAGAAAATAATGAACTCAAAGACGCTGAAGAAACTGAGGAAAGCTAAAAATAAAAAGAGGAGAATTTTTGAATTTTCCTCTTTTATAATTTTTAAATAAATTCTCAAAAACTACTTGAATTATTCTTGACTTAAGTATATAATAAAATAGAATATGTACGAAAGGTCAAATATCATGATAAAAAGCATACAAATTAAGATTGTTATGGTTTTTATGATTTTAGGAATTGTCGTTATTACAGGACTTGGTTTGACGTTTATTGGTCAACTGAATTATGTGAATTCGCAAGTTGAAACAACCAATATGACAAGTGTAGAAATACAACAATTGCTAACCAGCCAAATGGAACAGATTCGAAAAATTATCTATGTATCTTTAGTGATTTTTACTGTATTGATTATTATTCTTGCGATATTTATGGCTAAAGTCATCATTAAACCAATAGCAAGACTGGTAAAAAGCGCAGAAATGATAGCAAGTGGTCAGGATATTGAAATTGAATATCTTGCAGACAATAGGAATAAAACCGAAATTGATGAATTGGTAGAAGCTTTTAGCATTATGAATACAGAATTAAAGGAAAATTTGAATGAAGTAACAAGGCAGAAAAAGCAGATTGAAACCATTCTTTTACATATGACAGATGGCATTGTGGCTTTTGACAAACATGGCAAAATAATTCATATGAATTTAGCAGCGAAAAAATTGCTAGACATTACACAAGAGCAAAATTTTGAAGAAGTTTTTCATAAATTTGATGTAGATATCAATCTTGAGAAAATTATTTATTTAGACGATTGGACATCCTCTGAGAAAAAATTAAATCTAGAAAATCAGTCAATTAACTTATTTTTTGCACCTTTTAAAAATGAAAATGATAAACCAGCAGGTGTGATTGTGGTGGTGCAAGATATCACAGAACAAGAAAAATTGGACAGTATGCGAAAAGAATTTATGGCAGATGTGTCACATGAGTTAAAAACACCAATTACTTCGATTATGGGATATGCGGATACGCTCATTGATTCTGACGTAGATGCGGAAAATCAGAAAAAGTTTTTGTCTCGTATTTCTTCTGAGGCGGAAAGAATGTCGAAATTGGTAGCTGATTTGTTGATATTATCCAAATATGATACTGCAAAAATCAAGGTTGAGAAAATGGAATTTGATTTAGGAGAACTTGTCAAATATGTTTTTGAAGGGCAAATGATAGAAATGCAAAAAAAGGATTTGACAGGAGAATGTTATGTGACAGCAGATGTTCCATTAGTTTATGCTGACAAAAGTGGAATTGAAAGAGTTGTCATTAATATTTTGTCAAATGCAATAAAATATACGCAAGCACGGTGGAAATATTACAGTATATGTAGGATTTGTTTATAATGATGCTTACATAAAAATCAAAGATACAGGACGTGGCATTCCAGAAGGCGATTTAGAAAAAATCTTTGAGAGATTTTATAGAGTAGATAAGGCAAGAGCCAGAGAAACTGGTGGGACAGGGTTAGGCTTGTCAATTGCAAAAGAAATTATTGAGCAAAATGATAGTAGAATTGATGTAAAAAGTGAAGTTGGCAAGGGAACTGAAGTAATTATCAGAATACCTACCAAAATTAAATACGAGAGATAAAAGGAGTGGTTGTTATGAAAAAATTTAAAAAAGTAATTTTAGCATTATTGGTGATGTTGATTTTGTTAGGAACGATATCATATGGGGCATCGATAGAGGAAACGTTAAAAAGTTTTGGTGGCTTGAAATATGTTTGCATAGGTGCAGGTATTGTGCTTATATTGCTTGTTTTATTGATTAGTTACAAAACCGACAAATCGCAAGAAGAAAAATCAAATCGTATGCTTCAAGATGATGACGACGATGAATATGATGATGAGTATGACGATGAGGATGATTATGAAGAAGAAAAAACACCAAAAGAGCAAAGTTTGTACGATTCATTTGATGAAGAAGACTTTGATGAGGACCAGGAAGAAGATTTTGACGAAGACGATTATGAAGATGAATTTGATGAAGACGAAGATGATTATTCATCAAATACAAGAAAATCAAAATTTCAATTAGACGAAATCTTTGATGAGGATATTTCAGATGAATATGAATTTGAAGAAGACTTTGATGAGGACGAGGAAGAAGATTTTGACGAAGACGGTTATGAAGATGATTTTGATGATGAGGAAGATTTTGAAGAGGACGATGAGGACGAAGAAGAAGAAAATTATTTTAGTAGTAGCAAAGATGAAATCAGTTTAGAAGATGATTTTTTAAGACAAATGAATCAAAATTTGTCTGCAGATGATGACGAAGAAGAAGAAACAGAAGAATTTTTCTCAGTAGTAGAAGAACCAAAAAAGAAAACAACAAGAAAAACTGCAACCAAAAAAGCAACAACAAAAGTAGAAAAAGAAGAAAAACCGAAAAAGACAGCTACGAAAAAAGCATCTACAACGAAAACAGCAACTAAAAAAACGGCAACAACAAAAGCAACTGCGAAAAAAGAACCAGCTAAAAAAACGACGACTAAAAAGACAACAACAAAAGTAGAAAAGGAAGAAAAACCAAAAAAGACAGCCACGAAAAAAGCATCTACAACCAAAACAGCAACAAAGAAAACCACGACAACAAAGTCAACTGCTAAAAAAGAGCCAGCCAAAAAAACAACGAGAAAGAAAAAAGAAGAATAAGAGTTTTTAGTCAATTATTTACAAGGAAGTGAAAGCTGAAAAATGAGTGATAGAATGAAAAATATATTGGAGTGGGCGTATTGCATTGTAATAGCGTTGGTTCTTGCATTACTATTTCGCTATTTTATTGGAACCCCAACCATTGTACAACAAAGGTCAATGTATCCAACACTTCAAAATAATCAGCGTTTAATTTTAAATCGAACGCTAAGAATTACAAAAAAGAAACCAGAAGTCGGAGATATTATTACATTTGAGGAACCATCTAAGAAGGCATATGCACCAGAAGAGGCAAACCAAAGTAACCCAGTGGCTGTTTATGATAATGAACCAAAAGGAATATTTGGAAAATTTGTTTATTATGTACTAGAGTTCACAAAAAGAAGCTATATTAAGAGAGTAATTGCAACAGAAGGACAACATGTGATGATAGAAAATGGGAAAGTCTATATTAATGGAGTAGAATTAGAGGAAAATTATTTAGGACCAGATGTCGTAACAGAAGCAAAAGTGTTTAATGATTTTATTGTACCAGAAGGTTATATTTTTGCGATGGGAGATAACCGAGCAAGAAGTACAGATTGTAGAGATATTGGGTGTATTCCATTGGAAAAAGTGGAAGGAATTGTGATTTTGAGATTTTGGCCATTGCGTAATTTTGGAAAAGTGGACTAAAACACACAAGAAGTGCATAAGTAACCGACAAGAAAAAGTAAGGGAGGTTGCAAATGAGTTTTGACCATATTATTGGAAATCGCAAAATACAAGAATATTTAATAAAAACAAGTACTGCAAACCTAATTTCACAGAGTTATTTGTTTGTTGGAACAGAAGGAATTGGCAAACTTCTTATGGCTAAGGAGTTTGCTAAAAAAGTTTTGTGCCTAAATAAAGAGGAGCCGTGTGAATGCAAGTCTTGCAAGTGTTTTGAAGGACAAAATCACCCTGATTTTTATGTCTTAAATGAGACTGGGGATACGATAAAAATTGACCAGATACGCGAAATTACACGAAAAATCATTGAGCCTCCAATTGTGGCAAACAGAAAAGTTTACATCATAAATGATTGCGAAGAAATGACTGTAGAAGCGCAGAATTGTTTGCTGAAAACATTAGAGGAGCCACCAGAATTTGCGGTTATTATTTTAGTTACTTCAAGGGAAAATCTAATTTTGAATACCATCAAATCAAGATGCATGATGCTGAAATTTAAAAATATTCCCAATGATGAATTGAAAAAATACGCGATGGAGAAATTAGGTTTTGAGCAAGTAACAGAAGATTTATTAGAGTTATTTAATGGAAATATTAAAGAAGCGATTTTCCAAAAACAAATTCAAGATGAGCTTTCACAGATTAGGCGCGTGGTAGAGGATTTGGCAACAGAGGATATTACCACGATAATGAACGAGGCAAAAGTGCTTTATAATAAAGATGATATTGATGATTATTTGCCCTATTTGTCAGCTTTTACATTTCGCAAAGGGCTGGACCACAAGGAGTATTTGGGATGTGTTGAGAAGGTAAAAAATTGCAATGAGCGATTAAAGCGCAACTGCAATTTTGATATGTGTATTGATACAATGCTGCTAGAGATGTGGGAATGTGTGAGGAGAGGAATATAAATGAAACAGGTTGTTGGTATAAAATTCAAAGAGAATGGGAAAGTGTATTATTTTGATCCAGGGGATTTAAAATTAAGAGAAGGACTTCATGTAATCGTGGATACAGCGATGGGAGAGGAATATGCGATTGTAACAATTCCAAATAAAGAAGTGGAAGATAGAGAAGTTACTGAACCGCTAAAAAAAGTAGTTCGAGTAGCTTCTTATAAAGAAAGAAAAACGCGTGATGATTTTAAGAAAAAGGAAAAAGAGGCGTTTGATAAGTGCCTAGAACAAATTAAGCAATATGATTTGCCGATGAAACTAATTGAAGCAGAATATAAATATGATGGAAGTAAGCTGACTTTTTATTTTTCGTCTGAAAAAAGAATTGATTTTAGAGAGCTTGTGAAATCATTGGCAGCTATTTTTAAAACACGAATTGAGATGCGTCAAATTGGGGTAAGAGATGAAGTAAAAAGATTAGGTGGAAATGGAATTTGTGGCAGAGAATTGTGCTGCTGTTCTTTTTTGAGGAATTTTGAAACGGTTTCAATTAAAATGGCAAAAGAGCAAAATATGTCATTGAACCCAAGTAAAATCTCAGGAAATTGTGGAAGATTAATGTGTTGCCTAAAATATGAACACAATGTTTATTGTGACAAATTGAAAGGCTTGCCTAAAATTGGAGCAGAAGTGAAAACCCAAGATGGAATTGGGGAAGTGGCTGCAGTAGAAACATTAAAAGAAGTGGTTCGTGTCAAATTTCGCGAAAATGGGGAAACTTTTTTCAAAAAGTATAACGCAAAAGATGTTGTTGTGATAAAAGATTCTAACAAGCATGATGATGATGATAAAATAGAGACAGAAAATGAAGAGGATTTAAAAGAACTCGAAAAACTAGAAAAGTTAGAAAAAGAAGAAAAAGCAAATAGGGAAACTAATGAAAAAT
Organism: uncultured Clostridium sp.; assembly: GCA_947057875.1. Taxonomy (GTDB): domain Bacteria; phylum Bacillota; class Clostridia; order TANB77; family CAG-508; genus Scatovivens. The sequence goes on along the minus strand of CAMSEX010000028.1, from coordinate 3,459 downwards.
AAAAGGGGTAAAATTTCATGAAAAAACTGATTAAAAATGCTTATATTTTGGATATGGTAGGAGAAGAGTCGAATATTAGAAAATCGGATATTTTAATTCAAGATAACCGAATTGCTAAAATCAAAACTGAGATAAATGAGGAAGCAGATGAAAAAATCAATGCAAAAAATATGATCGTGATGCCAGGGTTGGTCAACACACATACACACTTGGCAATGAGTATTTTTAGGGGTTATAAAGATGACCAAAAATTGATGGATTGGTTAGAAAATGCAATTTTTCCAGTAGAAGATAAATTGGAGCCAGACGATATTTACTGGAACTCTTATTTGTCATGCATTGAGATGATAAAATCAGGAACCACCACTTGCAATGATATGTATTTTGGCATGAATAAAGTTATTGAATCCATTGAAGATACAGGCTTAAGGGCAGTTGTTGCTTGGTGCATGACAGATGATGCCATTGGTGACAAAGTGGAGAAGACAAGAGAATATGCTCAAAAATACAATATTCCAGAAAGTAGAATTAAAATTTTTACTTCACCACATGCACCTTATTCTTGCAATCCTAATACGATAAAATTATGTGTGGATTTGGCAAAAGAACTCCACACAGGACTTCATATTCATTTGTCAGAAACGTTGGCTGAAGAAAAGACAATTTATGAAAAATATGACAAACGTGGTACGGAATATTTAAATGATTTAGGCGTTTTTGATGTACCAGTTGTTTTGGCACATGGAATTTATATTTCAGATAGTGATATTGATATTTTGAAAAATATCAAAGGTGGTATTTCTCATAATCCAATCAGTAATTGCAAACTGTCTTCTGGCATTTGTGATGTTGTCAAACTTAGAAAAAATGGTATTTCTGTTGGTTTGGGAACAGATGGAATTGGAAGTACGACAACTTTGGATATGTTTGAAGAAATGAAAATGGCGTCTTATTTGCAAAAGGTAAAAACCAAAAGACCAACTTCGATTACTGCATATGAAGTTTTGAAAATGGCAACAATTGAAGGGGCAAAAGTATTAGGTTTGGAGAATGAAATCGGAACATTAGAAGTTGGTAAAAAAGCAGATATGATTTTCATTAAAACAGATAAAATTCATTTGTGTCCAGAAAATGATATTTGTACGAATATTGCTTATTCTGCCAATGGTGCTGATGTTGATACTGTTATGATTGATGGAAAAGTGATAATGCAAAATCGAAAGATGTTATATAGTAATGAAAAAGAAGTTATGAAACAAGTCAAGAAAATTGCCAAGAGATTATTGGAACATAATTGATTTTTGAAATATGAAAAAAATGATTGACATTTGAAAATAATTTGATATAATAGAAGAAAGATAAATGAAAAAGGAGGGAATGAAAATGGCCTATAAAATAACGGATAAATGTATAAGTTGTGGAGCATGTGCAGGTTCATGCCCAGTAAGTTGTATTTCTAGTGGAGATACAAAATATGAAATCGATCCAGAGCAATGTATTGAATGTGGAACATGTGCAGGTGTTTGCCCAGTAGGAGCACCAGTAAAAGACTAAGCATAAAAAATAATCAAGAGATTACCGAACAGTAATCTCTTTTATTATATCATTGTTTTACTTCTTCCAACAATATTTCACAAATAGTTTTGGTAGAATTTGGTTTGGCAAGTGCAATCGCATTTTCTTTCATAAGAGGTAGTTTTTGTATGTCACGGTACAAAGTTTTTAAGGCTCTTGCAACATTATCGTTTTTCTTAATCCAAATAGCAACTCCTTTTTCTACTAAAAATTCCGCATTTTCTTCCTCTTGCCCAGGAATTGGATTAATAATAATCATTGGCAAATGGGAAGTTAAACTTTCTGTGGAAGTAAGTCCACCTGGTTTTGTGATGACAAAAGAAGAAATTGACATTAGTTCAGGTACGTAATTCGTATATTCCAAAACTTTTATTCTTTCTTCGGAATCTGTAACTTTTACTAACTCGTCAAATTTTGCTTTAATTTTCGGATTTTTGCCAGAAATTGCAACTACTTGTGTTTTTGAAAACAAGCGAATTAATGCCTTTAACACCATAATGGTGGTTTTATTACCAAGACCAAATTCGCCACCTGCAAAAAATAAAATGACTTGTTCATTTGGATTTAAGTCAAATTCTGCACAAATTTTTTCGCGGTCAAAATTTTCTTGAAATTTTTCCGAAACAGGAATTCCAGAAACATAAATTTTATCTTCAGAAATTCCATATTCAATCATATCACTTTTCATTTGTTGATTAGAAACAAAAAAATAATCGCAATATTCGTTAAAAACAAGCCATTGTCCGTGAATATGAAAATCTGTTAAAATCGTTGCTAAAGGACAATTAATTTTTCCTTTTTTCTTTAAAATACCACACATTTGCGTACCAAAAGGATGTGTAGAAATAATCAAATCTGGCTCAAAATCTTGCAATAGTTTATTTAACTTTATAGAAAATAGTTTATTAGAAGTTGTGACAGCTTTTGAAGTTAATCCATGATTAGAAGAATGATACGCTCTTTTCCAAGCCCAAGGAGCTTTTTTGGCGGCTTCGTTGTAACTCTCAGCCAATAATTTATTTAAATATTTGTTAATATACTCTATGCAATCTACTAATTTTACTTCGATTTGTGAAGTATTGTTTTTTATGTAATTTTCGATAGATTTTGCGGCAGATAAGTGTCCGTCCACCATAGGAACTATAAAAGATTAAGATTTTTTTCATAAATCCCCCATTTCTTATATCTTTTTATAAATCTTATCATATTTCTTTAGCAAGTTCAATAGAGAAATTATTAATTTTGTATAAAGAAGAACAAATGTAAGCTCTAGTTGACAAATTGCAAGCTAAGGGTGGTAGAAAAAAACTAAATTTGTGGTATAATTAAGGTATATTTTGAGAAGAAAGTAAGGTGGTACAAATGAAGCTAAGTAAGAAACTAATGAAATTGAGAAAAGAAAAAGGTCTTTCGCAAGAAGAATTTGGGGAAGCAGTCAATGTTTCGAGGCAGGCTGTTTCAAAGTGGGAAACAGAAGAGGCAAGTCCAGATACAGACAAAATAAAAGAAATTGTGGAAAAATTTGGTGTTAGTTATGAATATTTGTTAAATGACGAACTTGATGAAGACAAGAATGCTACTGGCAAATGTGTGGGGCATAAAAGTAAAACAAGGCGAAGAGTGCTGTTGGTTATTTTGGTATTATATTTGTTGGTGTGTGTTTACAAATTTGTTGCTTTTACACGATTTTATATAATTGCCAATCGTTTTTCGGAAGAAAAATATTCCATGACAACAATTTTGAAAAGGCCAAATGAGAATGATTTAAAAGATGCTTATTTTAATACAGTAAGAGTTGGCAATAAAATCATAGAAACGTTATATGATTTTGTAGACAAGAGATCGGAAGAGCACACGTCTGAACTCCAGTCACCTCTCGTCATC
>CAMSEX010000027.1 GCA_947057875.1 uncultured Clostridium sp. | reverse complement strand
TTCCTTTTTCACTGTTTTTTAGTAAGCCCAGAGTTCTTCTGTTTAATTCATAAATTATTTTAGAGTAAATCCCAATCAAAACCCAAGTCAGTATATAGAGGCACAAAACAGCATATTTATCTAAAACGACACCTGCAAAATTCTCGTGTACTTTCATAATTAAAAAATGATGTGTTAAAAAAATAGCATAAGAATATTTACTAAGCACTAAAACAATATTTTTAAACAAAGTATTGGTCATTTTCTCTCCTACATAACTCAAAGTAATAAAACATCCATACCCCATTAAATTACCCACTATGACAACTCCTACTTCTGTTGTAGAATTCGTATTCCATAACACAATAGCAAGAATAGCTGCTATGATGGCATATTTGAGTTCAAACTTTTTGTAATACTCCATAAAATACATCCCCAATAAAAAGCTATAGGAACATAACAATAAATTATGATTTAATGGCATTTTAAAGTTGCCGAAAAAAATGATGGCTAAATTCGCTATTGTTGCCAAAGCAAAAAAAGTTCTAGGATATTTTTTCATAGCTATTCTAAATAATGGAAATAGCAAATAAATCAAAATAATGCACCCAATAAACCATTCCCCAATTAAATACCAAGTTTTCATATAAACAATAAGATAACCATCCATTCCTAAAAGCGATAATCCTATTTTATAAATTGGTAAATCCTTAAAAAATCCTTTATTTACATAAAAAAGATATAAAAATAGCAAAGCATACGCAATCCAAAACATTGGGTAAATCCCTAAAAATCTCTTTTTAAAATAACTTTTTATATCCAACTTTTCATGATATTGATACATTAATGATGCGCCTGATATCATAAAAAACATAGCAACTCCAATAAATCCCCACATTCCATCAGACAAAACTTTAATTTCTAAATGATTTTCTGCAAAAAAATGATAATTCACAATCATAATCATCGCAATTGCTCTTATCAAATCCAAATAAAATATTCTCTTTTTTTCCATTCTTCTCCCCTTTTATTTTTACAAATTAATTCTTTCTATTTTGGTTACTTGATTGGTAGCATCATCCACTTCAAATAAGCAACTATTTAGCATTGCTTCGCCTTCTGCTATTTTATATCGCTCTGGAAGTGATGTTTCAAATCGCTTAAACGAAACTTCAATATCCATGCCAATCACGGAATTTTTTGGACCCGTCATTCCAATATCTGTAATATAAGCAGTTCCATTCTTCAAAATTTTTTCGTCTGCTGTTTGCACATGGGTATGTGTGCCAAAAACAATGGTAGCCTCTCCATCTAAATAATAACCGTAGTGCAATTTTTTCAGCAGTCGCTTCTGCATGAAAATCAACAATGATAATATCGACCTGTGATTTTATTATTTGAATCATTTCCTTTGCTATTAAAAATGGATTTTCTGACAAAACCCCCATTGTCACTCGACCAATTAAATTAATCACAGCAATTTTTTTACCTTTTTTCTCGATAATGGTATAGCCATTTCCCGGATTATTCGTAGGATAATTAGCAGGTCTTATAATTGTTTTTTCATCAATAAAACCAAAAATATCCTTTTTGCCCCAAGTATGATTTCCCATAGTCACAACATCTACATTTAATCTTAAAATATCGCGATACATCTTCTCTGTAATTCCCATTCCGCTCAGCTGCATTCTCGCCGATTTACAACACAAAAATCAATTTCATATTTCTGCATTAAATTTGGCAAACTTTCCTTCAGCTTTTCAATTCCACATCTGCCAACAATATCTCCAACTGCTAAAATTTTCATGATTTCACTCCTTTATTTTATCATGACCAATTCGTCATATCATATTTGTTACTTTTTTCCAAAATACTAATTTGCTTTTTTATTTCTGTTATATCTTCCTCATTTTCATAAATTATCCTACCTTTAAATTCTACTGCATCTTTCTCCATACTTTTACTCCTCTACCTCATATTTTGGCTTTGCTTGATAGGTTGTATGCAAATATTTATGAGCTACATGACTTCCTGGAGTTTCCAAAAATTCTTCATACAACTGCTTCATCACTGGATTTTCATGCGATTTTCGAATCACACTTTTTTCATCAATCGAATACAAACTATCTGCTCTTAGTTTTCTCACATCAACTGTTTCTCTAACTTTTGAACTTTTAATTGGCTGTCCACCACCCATAACACATCCTCCTGGACACGCCATAATTTCTACAAAATGATAAGGCGAATTTCCTTCCTTAATTTGCTCCATTATTTTTCTTGCGTTTGCTAATCCACTTACCACTGCAATTTTGATTTCCTTCCCAGCAATGTTTAAAACAGCTTCCTTAATTCCTTTTTCTCCTCTTACTTCTATATACTCGATTTTATCAACATTTCTGTTTTCCAAAATATCAACCGCTGTTCTAATAGCAGCTTCCATAACGCCACCAGTTGTGCCAAATATCGCACCTGCACCACTTGCTTCTCCCATTGGTTCATCAAAATCGCTATCTTCCAATTCCACAAAATCAATATTGGCTTGTTTTATCATTCTGGCAAGTTCCCTTGTTGTCATCACATAATCCACGTCACGTGTGCCATCTACTTCCATTTCTTCTCTACTACATTCGTACTTTTTAGCAATACATGGCATCACAGAAACCGTACAAATTTTTGTTCTGTCTACTCCATATTTTTCTGCAAAATACGATTTAATAACTGCTCCAAACATTTGATGTGGCGACTTGCAACTTGATAAATGTCCCAACAATTCCCCATAATTTTTTTCAGCAAAACGCACCCAACCCGGGCTGCAAGAAGTAATCATTGGTAAAACACCATCTGTCTGTATTCTTTCTATCAATTCGTTTGCCTCTTCCATAATTGTCAAATCCGCACCAGTATTCGTATCAAACACTTTATCAAACCCCATTCTTTTTAGAGCTGTTACCATTTTTCCTTTGCTATTTATTCCAATTGGCATACCAAATTCTTCTCCCAAAGCTACACGAATAGCTGGAGCTGTTTGCACAACTACAAAAGTATCTGGATCTTTCAATTTCGTCCAAACATCATTAATGTTCTCTTTTTCATGTAGTGCACCAGTTGGACAGCTTTCGATACATTGACCACAAAAAGTACAATCTACATCATTTAAACTATTATCGTATGTTGTGGAAATGCAAGACTCAAAACCACGCCCTACACAATCAATCGCACCAATTTCTTGCACATTTTTACAAGTAGCAATACATCTTCTACATAAAATACATTTATTAAAATCTCGCACAATCGCAGGAGATTTATCGTCGATTTTATGTTTCGTCATTTCGCCTTCATACTCGATATTGTGTACATTAAATTTTTCTGCCAATTTTTGCAACTCGCAATTTCCGAGAACGTGTACAAGTCAAACATTCGATTTTGTGGTTGGACAAAATCAAATCCAGCACAATATGCCTTGCCTCTAATACTTCTGGCGTATGCGTATGTACGATCATTCCTTCTTCCACCTTTTGAATGCAAGATGTCGCAAATCCCCTTCTGCCCTCTACCTCTACAATACACATTCTACAATCTCCAAGCTCGTTAATTTCTTTCAAAAAACACAAAGTTGGTATATCAATTCCCACTTGTTTGGCTGCTTCTAAAATCGTTGTTCCTTTTTTTACTTTGACTTCAATATCATCAATTGTCAGTGTTACCCTCTCTTCCATATATTTCCTCCTTATTATTTTCTTGTGGTAATCTCTCACTTAAACTATTACCATAATCTGATAATATATTACATACATATCCCACAAAACACATCCATATTACATACATAAATACACAACACTCAATTATAAATAATACTATAAAAATAGCAATCCCTAATACTAGTTTTTTTCTCTTCTTTTTACCTTCCATAGTCTGCTTTTCTGTTAATTCTTTTTTCTCCAATCTGGCTTTTCTCCCTTATTTTAGGATTACAATAGACATTTGGTCAATTGCATATAATTCGCTTCGCTCAAATAGCTTACTCAATCGCATGAAATGGGCAAGCTGCAATACAAGTTCCACATTTAATACATTTTTCCTGATTAATCACTCTCACATTTCTCTCTTGTCCTTCAATCGCGCCTACTGGACACTGTCTTTGGCATAAACCGCAAGCCTTGCATTTATCTTTATCAATTTCTATTTTGGCAATCTTTTTACATTCATTTGTTCGACATTTCTTCTGAGTAGCATGTTCTTTGAATTCTTCTCTAAAATAACGAAGCGTACTAAGCACTGGATTTGGCGCACTTTGTCCTAAACCACAAACACTCGCTTTTTTGATATTTACAGCCAATTTCTCCAAACGATAAATATCATATTCTGTTCCTTCTCCATCACACAATTTCTCCAAAATCTCCAACATTCTCTTGGTTCCAATTCTGCATGGTGTGCATTTTCCACAGCTTTCAGCTACTGTAAACTCTAAATAAAATTTTGCCAAATTAACCATACATTTGGTATCATCCATGACAATCAATCCACCAGAACCCATCATCGAACCAATTTGCGCAAGAGACTCATAATCAATTGGCGTATCCAAATGCTCCAATGGAATACAACCACCAGAAGGTCCCCCTGTTTGAGCTGCTTTAAAACCACGATTATTGGGAATTCCACCACCAATGTCATAAACAATTTCACGCAAAGTTGTTCCCATTGGTACTTCTACAAGACCAACATTGTTCACATTTCCACCCAAAGCAAATACTTTTGTTCCTTTCGATTTTTCAGTTCCAATACTAGCATACCAATCAGCACCATTCAAAATAATTTTCGTAATATTAGCCAATGTTTCTACATTATTAATCACAGTTGGTTTGCCAAAAAGACCTTGACTGGCTGGATAAGGAGGCTTAATTCTTGGCTGTCCTCGTTTTCCTTCAATGGATTCCAACAGTGCTGTTTCTTCTCCACACACAAATGCTCCTGCACCTAATCGAATGTCAACATCAAACTTAAAATCTGTTCCTAATATATGGTCTCCTAACAAACCATACTCCCTTGCTTGCCCAATTGCAATTCTTAATCTTTCCACTGCAATCGGATATTCCGCTCTTACATAAATATAACCTTGATTTGCCCCAATCGCAAAACCTGCAATCGCCATTGCTTCCAAAACAGCATGTGGGTCTCCTTCTAAAATACTTCTATCCATAAAAGCACCTGGATCGCCTTCATCTGCATTACAAACAATATATTTTTGGTTTGCCTCTTCTTTTCTCGCAAAACTCCATTTTGTACCAGTCAAAAAACCTGCTCCACCACGACCTCTTAAACCTGATTTTGAAATCACATCAATGACTTCCTCTTGACTCATTTGAGTTAGCACTTTTTCCATCGCTTTATAACCATCAAACGCAATATATTCATCAATATTTTCTGGATCGATGACTCCACAATTCTTCAAAGCAATTCTTTTTTGTTTTTTATAAAAGTCTAAATCGTTCAATTTCTCGACTATTTTTCCGTCTATATTTTTACATAACAAACGCTCTATTTTTTTACCTTCACAAATATGTGATTGAATAATTTCCTCACAATCTTCTGGTTTCACATGTGCATAAAAAGTTTCTTCAGGACGAATTATGACAATTGGTCCTTTCGCACAAAGTCCAAAACAACCTGTTTGAATAATACGTACATTTTCTATGTTTTTTTCTTCTAAAATCCTACGAAAATTTTCTATAATTTGGGGAGATTTAGAAGAAGTACAACCCGTTCCATGACACACCAAAATATGCTTTTCTCTAGTGTCTGCTTCCGTATTTACTCGTAACTCTAATTCTAACTTTTTTTCATTTCTTATTTTTTCTATTTCTTCGATTGTTTTCATAGACTTCCTCCTTATATCTTCCTATTTTAAGCCATAGATTATTTAGCCCTCCATATACTTGTCAATGACTGCATCAAATTCTTTCACGGTTGCATTCCCATAGACCTCATCATTTACCATAAAGACTGGTGCCAAACCACAAGCCCCCACACATCGTACTTCATCAATCGAAAATTTACCATCTGGCGTTACTTGCCCTGCTTCAATGCCCAATTTTTCTTTGGCTCTATCCAGTAATTTTTGCGAACCTTTTACATAACACGCTGTTCCTAAACAAATCGACACATTATATTTTCCTTTTGGCGCTAATGTAAAACGAGAATAAAAGGTAACTACTCCATAAATCTCAGCCATCGGAATATTCAAATGCTCCGAAATAACCATTTGAGCTTGTTTGGGAATATAGCCATATTTTTCTTGTACTTCATTTAATACCATGATTAATTGGTCTTTTTCTTTTGGATTTTTTCCTAAAATCTCTTTTACTTCTTGTTTTACTTTTTGGTCAACACATTTTTCTTCCATATTTTTCCTCACTTTCGCTCGCCTCTATTTTATAAAACTCTAAAAAACAGCATATCATCTTTTCATTTCTTCCAAGATTATATGCTATTTTCTTTGATTTGTAAAGCAAAATAAAATTTATTTTTTAAGTTTTTCTAATCTTTCTTGTGTAGCCTTTAAAGCCTTGTTATAATTCTCTAACTTTCCTCTTTCTTCTTCAATTTTGGATTGTGGTGCTTTTGCCAAAAATCCTTCATTAGCTAGCATTTTCTCTCCTCTTGCAACCTCTTGCTCCAGTTTCATTTTTTCTTCTTGCAAACGTTTTATTTCCTCCTCAATATTGACTAAATCTTCAAATGGAATATAAACTTTTAAATCTTCACACATAATTGAAATCGCATTTTCAGGAATGCCTGTATCTTCTCTCTGAACTGTAATTTCTGATGCAAACCCTAATTTACTCAAGAAATCCTCACACTCCATAATCACTTTTTCCATATTATTGCTTACAAAAATTAGCTTTGATTTTTTGCTTGGATGAACATTCATTTTACTACGTACATTTCTAATTTCCACAATAACCTGTTTCAAATTTTCAATCACATCTTGTTTTTTATCATAATCTACTCTTCTTCTCATTTTGGGCCAATGCGAAATCATCAAATCTTTGTCATCATAATTTACCAAATGCGCATAAATTTCGGAAGTTACAAATGGCATAAATGGATGAAGTAATTTTAAGCTATCGCCAAACACATAGTTCAAAACAAAACTTACCTTTGTTTTTTCTTCTGCATTTTCACTATAAAGCCTTGTTTTCGCCATTTCAATATACCAATCACAAAACTCATTCCAAATAAAATTATAAATATTATCCAGTGCTACACCCAAATCATAATTTTCCATATTTTGTGTTACTGTTTCAATTAAATCATCCAACTTGCTCAAAATCCAGCAATCTTCTATTTTCAATTTTTCGGTTTGGAATTTCTTTGTTTGTTCGTCTTTAATAGATTTTCCAAATGCCATCAACTCTTCTTTTGATGCCATATTGTTAATAATAAACTTAGCTGCATTCCAAATTTTATTGGCAAAATTAGAAGCTTGCTCCAATTTTTCAGTTTGAAACTTAATATCATTTCCCATACTTGCACCAGAAATAACCGAAAATCTTAAAGCGTCTGCGCCATATTCCTCAATGACTTCTAATGGATCAATTCCATTTCCTAAAGTCTTCGACATTTTTCTCCCTTGACTGTCACGAATAATCCCATGAATTAAAACATCTTTAAAAGGTTCAATATCTGTAAACTCTAAGCCTTGTGTCATCATTCTAGAAACCCAAAAAGTTATAATATCAAAACCAGTAACTAACACATTTGTTGGGTAATATCTTTTATAATCTTCTGCATCTTTATTCGGCCAGCCAAGTGTTGAAAATGGCCATAATGCAGAACTAAACCATGTATCCAAAGTATCTTCATCTTGATGCAAATTCCCTGTGCCACATTTTTCGCATTTTTGAGGTTCTGTTTTTGAAACATGAATGTGCCCACATGCTCCACAATAATAAGCTGGAATTCTATGTCCCCACCACAATTGACGTGAAATACACCAATCTTGAATGTTATCTAACCAATGAAAATACTGTTTTTCATATCTTTGTGGCACAAATCTTGTTTTGCCATTTCGTACGCTATCTGCTGCTCTCTTTGCCAAATCTTTCATAGAAACAAACCATTGCTCTGAAATTTTAGGCTCAATTGTATTTTTACATCTTTCACATTTTGCCACATTATGCGTATATTCTTCTTCCTTTAACAAAGCACCTATTTCTTTTAATTTTTCTACAATTTTTTGGCGTGCATCTAGCAAATCCATTCCTTCGTATTCTGCTACTAAATTTCCCATTTTGAAATTTTCATCAAATACTTCCACAATTTCCAAATCGTGTCTTTGCCCACATGCATAATCGTTCATATCATGGGCAGGAGTAATTTTAACGACACCCCTTGGTACACAATAAAAAAATAATAGAATGAGTAGCATTATCGTACCTGTTCTAGTGGCTTTATCTTTAAATATAAATCTGCTGTTTTGTTTTCGTGTATTTCTACTCTATCAACTAATTTCAATATCAACTCTCTATCAATTTTCTTCTTTTTCTTTATGTACTCTGATGCAAGGCTTTTTGCCTCCAGTATATTTTCAAGAGAATTATCTCTTTGATATTGTTCATAAGTTGATTCAAGTTCTGTAACTTCCTTTTGCATTGTTTTTTTCTGTTCTTCAAATTTAGCAGAAATCTTTTGATATGTATCTACTGTAATAACCTCATCCAGTCTATCCATATATGTCTTTTCAATCTTTTGGTCTATCTTTTTTATTTCTGAATTAAGTTTATTGATTTTCTGTAATAAAGTAGTTCCATAAGTATTTATAGTTTTCTGCTTTTCTTTTGTAATCTTGTCAAAATCAACAAGTTTTACGAAAGTTTTACAAATCGTTTCTATTTCCTTTAATAAGTTATCTTCAAGTTTGAAATAACTCATTGAATGTAACGAACAAACATTGAGATTTCTATTTTTTCTGTAATAATTGCATTGTGTATATGCGTGATGATGAACAGTTCCATCTTTTGTAACTTGATCTCTTGGTGTAATAGATATTCTATGTTTACAATCATAACATATTAATAAACCTGTAAATAGCTCTGGTGGTCTTTCAGAAGATCTTTTAAAGTTTGCTTTTATTAAGGCTTGTACTTTATCATAAGTTGCTTTGTCTATTATTGGTTCGTGTGTTCCTTCAACAATTATCCAATCTTCTTTTTTGGTTCTGTATAATCTCTTATCTCTAAAACTCTTTTTTTCATACTTGTGTTGTTCCATATTTCCAATATACATTTGACTTGTTAAAATATATCTTATAGTTCTGGAAGTCCATTGATAAGGATTTTTTAACTTGCTTGTCATACTTACTAGATTTCGATATGTTGCTGGTGTAGGTATTTCGTTTTCAAATAGTAATCTTCTTACCTCTCCTTGTGAGCCAGTTTCTAAATACCATTGATATATCTGTCTAACAATTTTTGCCGAATATTCTTCAATAATCAGATGATGCTTATCTTGGGGATCTCTAATATAACCATACGGAGTATTATTACTTCCAACATATTCTCCACTTTCTTGTTTAAGTCTTTTTGAATTTTTAATATTCTTGGATAAATCTCTTGAATATTTTTCATTGATAAAGTTATTTAATGCTGCATATTCATTACTAGAATTATTATTAACTCCTGTATCTACTCCTTCTTGAACTGTCATATATCTAACATTCATTGAAGGGAAATAATAATCCATATAATATCCACATTCAAAATTACTTCTACCAAGTCTTGATAAATTTTTAGTAATAACAACCTTTATTTTTCCAGATTCAATTTGTTCAACTAAATCTTTCCATCCAGGTCTATCAAAGTTCGTACCACTTTTCCCATCATCTATGAACTCTTTGCACTCACTACCTTTATTGCCTTTGCTGTCAATAAATTGGTTTAAAATTCTTCTTTGATTTGTAATACTTTCACTTTCATCTTTGTCTTTATCTTCTTTATCTCTATCCTCTAATGAAAGCCTTATATATTTTGCTATTTCATCTGGCGAATAAATGCTTAAAAGTAAAGACATTATTCCGTTATCAAAATTCATACAACCTCCATCTGGTTGCTGAATTGATAACTAATTACTAATGATATTGAAATTATATCATAACATTTTTCATTTAGCAACCGTGCTTTTATGAAGAATCACGGATTTTTCTTTTATTGCATATAAAAAATAAGTGAGAATATAAAACTGTATATTCATCACTTATTTTCTTATCTTTATTTAACATTTTCTTTTATAAAATTACTTACAAAGTCTGAAAAATCTAATTCTAATAATTCTATAATTGATATGCCATCTTCATTGAAAAATACATTTACAATTTTTCGCTCTTTCTTTTCTACTGTCTGTATTTTGTTCATATATTGCCTCCATAAAGATGTATATATAAACCATAGTATTAGTATGTATATTAACGATTTATAATATACATCTATTTCTATTCTCTAAATATTCTTTACTTTAGTTTTTCTACATTTTAATAATCTTTATCACATTCATCCATATAATTTTCATTAAAATCTACAGTTTCTTTCGCTTTTTTGTTCATTAAGCAACATATATCAATATTGTTTTTTTCGCATCTACTTGCAAATTCGTTAAATTCTATTGGTTTTCTAAAAAGTGATTCTAACTTCAAATATAAAACTTCCTTTAATTTACTTGCTTCTATATCTTTTTTTAGAACTTGTAGTGCTTTTCTATCTGGATCTATTCCACTATACCCTATATCCATATATATAATTGTACTTTTTATATCACACTCTTTACAATGTCTTGTAACTTGCTCTAAAGTTTCATATTCATCCTTTTTGCTAGTTCTTATATATATTCCTGTAGGTTTATCTTCTACATTTTCAATATGAGTTATAACCTTACTATATCTTTCTCTATGGGAAATCTCTATTTCTTTAGTGTATTCTGGATAACGAATCTTAATTCCTTCCCAAAAGTATGGTGCATAAGAACAACAGAAAATTTCGCTTGGTGCATAAGATGTTGATATTTTTTCATTTTCTAAATCTTGTTCACTGTCATACATAAGATTATGATTCCATAGGTTAAATGCCATTCTAGTTACTTTTAATGATGTTGATGTTTGCCATCCTTTTTGAATAGAATCTAAATTAACTTCACTTTTTCTTATATTGAATATTTCATTAAAATGATCTCTAGTTGTTTCACAAATGCTTAATGTATAAACTAATGATTTATAGTACACATCTGTTTTTCCTAATTTTCTTAATTCTTTCATTTTTTCTTCAAAAAATTCTTCGTGTTCAATATCTATAAAATTCATAACAATTTCCTTTTCTTGCTTTTTAAATATCTTTGAGAAAGTCCAATTACTCCCTCTTTACCATACAAAGTTTGAAGTGGATCTAATTCTTTTATAAAATCTTCTATTTCCACATCCATATATTTGTTTTTATCTTTTACATTTTTGACTGCGATTATCAAATATGCTCTAACTTGATCCCAGTTGTATAGTTCTCTTGCCATTATAAAACCTCCACTTTTATATATTTTGGTACATCATAGCTGCGACCTAATTCTTCTCTAAATTCATACCTTTTCTTCTTTTCATTATAAGTAAAAGCACTTTTATTCCAATTTCTATATGCCATATTATTCAATCGTTTAGGTTTAGACATTTCCATACTCGCTTGATTGTGCATATTTCTTAAAACTAAATCATCAGCATTGTTTTTTTGTTGTATATTTTTCTTCTTCGTTTTATTGTAATCATTAGTATATTGTTTATGCTTTTCTTGATTTTCAGCCTTTCTCTCTTGCTTAATTTTTATATATCTGCTATCTTTTTGTAACACTCTTGTTACTGTACTTTTTGCTATTTCAAATTTTTTTGCAATATCAACTGGCTTTATTTTTTCAATAAAATACATATCTAATATTTGTTTGTTTCTATCTTCCATAGGTCTTTCTCCTTCCTATGCAACTTTTTGCTAACACTTTAAAGGCTTGACAAGACTAATAAGAAGTGAGCTCCTTATTTGCATTTTATATAGATTTTGGGTAAATTTTTTCTTAATTAGTTGTCGATATTTGTTTCTTAAAATTTGTGTAATCATATTTTCCTCCCTTCTATATATAAGCTCACTTCTCATAGTAAAATTATAGGCTCTTAAAAAATTTTTTTATTTTTTCTTGTAATTTTTTGAAATATTATTCATTGCTCTTTTTACACTTTCTTCTATTGCACCTACAGTAGTACCATCTTGAACAGCAATTATTACAAGAGGAATTTCTAGTATTTTATTTTTAAAAAATCTATTGCTTTGTTTCTCTGATAGAATTGAATCAAGTAATAATTTTATTTCTTCTTTTTCTATTTCATTTAAAACTTCATCTTCAAGGCTATAATCAGTATGAATATTAGTTATATCTTCTTGATTAAAATATTTATCTATATGCCTAAAATTTTCATTTCTTACCTTATTTTTTTCATACCTCTGTGAATTATATAAACAATAATAAATATCTTTATCTACTGTTTGTATCACATAAGTTCCTTCATTCTTATAGAATCCAACAGCATAAGTTGCGAATATTCTAATCATTGCTTCTTTTGAATTTTTTAATTTTTGTTTCAATTCACTATATTCTTTTTTGCTTATTTCAACACAATCTTCAAATCTAGTTCCAATGGCATAGTGCATATAATATTTTGCATAAAAATCATATTTATTTGCTTCATCATAATTTGTTATTTTCTCTTTCGATTCCTCATATTTATTTATTTCTTTATAATTATTTTTCATTTCTAAATCCTCCAACAATTAAATTTCTTTGAAAATTCAACTGTTTAGAGGTGGAGATTTGTTTCTCACAAGTTTAGTAGAAGGTACAAAAAAATCATCTAAAATAGGGCAAAAAAATCCTATATAGATGAATCTATTTGTATCTATTAAGTTATCATTTCTAATTCCCCCTACCATTTACAACACTCCAGAATCTGTCCTTCATTTTTTTGTCTGGAGTGTGTCTATAAAAAGCTTCTTCTGGAGTTAGGAGTTCTTAAAACTCAATTTACGGACACTATACTCTGGATTTCGTATTTTTGATTAAAATGGGGGAATAAAAAGAAAAATGGGTACAAAAAAAGATTTATTTTAAAAATAAAAAAATCTGTAGAATAAACTACAGTCTTAAACATTG
>CAMSEX010000026.1 GCA_947057875.1 uncultured Clostridium sp. | reverse complement strand
AGGTTCCTATTTGCATTCCATCATAGTTCAAGTTTCCACTGCTATCTGTTGTAATGACTGCTCCACTTGGAAGCTCTACTCCTTTTTCTAATTCTGCTTTCACATAATCATTTGCGTTTGCAAAATTATTATTTGTCATATAATAATCCATTTGCAATTCTGCAATTTTTAATTCAATTTCTTCCTTAATTTGAGCCATATTGTTTACATCTACTGCTTTTTGCGCCTTTCCTAAAATACCGTTGCTACCTGCTACCAAATTAATTGATACACCTGCTAAAATCAATAGTACAATAATGGTTATCACAAGTGCAATCAACGTGATTCCTTTGTTGCTTTTTTTGTAAATAACATTTTCTTTCAACATCTTTTGTTTCCCTTCTTTCTTTTTTATTATAAAGTTAGTTTACATCAAAATAAAAAAAATTATAAGGTGCCAAATAAAATGACGTCATTTTTTATACAATCTTAGTAGTAACTTTTTTATTTTTCTTATGATATAAAAAAGACCGTTTTTGACGGTCATTTTTTATCTTAAATTTCTACAATATTGACAACTTCCAAATATTCCTCTTTCATTTCATTCTCAATCGCTGTATACAAAGCATTGACTGTATCAAGCGAAGTAAAGCACGGAATTTTACATTCTACCGCTGTTCTTCTAATCTTAAAGCCATCACGGTTTGACTCTTTTCCTTTAGTTGGTGTATTAATCACAAAATTAATTCTGCCAGATTGAATCAAATCAATAATGCTATCTTTTCCTTCCCAAATTTTCTCAACCGCTGTGCTATTAATACCATGTGATGCCAAGAAATTTGCTGTACCTGATGTCGCAAAAATCTCAAAACCTTTTCCTGCAAACTTCTGTGCCAATGGCAACATTTCTTCTTTATCTTTATTGCGAACCGTAATTAAAATTGCCCCATGACTAGAAACATTGGCTCCACTTGCAATAAATGCCTTTAAAATCGCATTATGAAATTCTCTATCCACTCCCAAAACTTCGCCTGTTGACTTCATCTCAGGTCCCAGACTTGTATCCGCATTCTTAATTTTTTCAAATGAAAAAATTGGCATTTTCACACAAACATAATCGCTTCTTCTCCACACACCAGTTCCATATTCCATATCACTTAGACTCTCCCCAAACATAACACGAGTTGCAATATCAATCATTGGCAAATTGGTTACCTTGCTAATGTAAGGAACTGTTCTGCTCGAACGTGGATTTACTTCAATAATATACACCTCATCATTAGAAATAATAAACTGAATATTCAACATTCCAATAATATTTAGCTCTTTCGCAATTTTTTCTGTGTACTCAATAATTTTCGCCTGATGATGTTCTGCCACACTTTGTGTCGGATACACCGAAATACTATCTCCAGAATGTACACCCGCTCTTTCCAAATGCTCCATAATCCCCGGAATCAACACATTTTTACCATCACAAATGGCATCTACTTCCAACTCTTTACCAAGCATGTATTTATCCACCAAAATTGGATGCTCCTGTGTAACTGTATTAATTTCATTAATATAGCTTTCAATTTCATTATCATCATATGCAATTGCCATTCCTTGACCACCTAACACATAGGAAGGTCGAACAAGAACAGGATAGCCAAGACTATTGGCTACTTCTTTTGCCTCTCCAACTGTATAAATTGTGCTTCCTTTTGGACGCAAAATACCACAATTATTAAGTGCTTCATCAAACTCTTTTCTGTCTTCTGCACGATCCATATTTTCTGCACTTGTTCCAATAATTTTTACCCCCATGTCAGACAATGCTTTTGTCAATTTAATCGCTGTTTGCCCACCAAATTGTACAATAGCACCTTCTGGTTTTTCTGCATCCACAATATTTTTGACATCTTCTGGTGTAAGTGGTTCAAAATACAATTTATCAGCAATATCAAAATCTGTACTTACTGTTTCTGGATTATTATTGACAATAATTGTCTCAAAACCTAACTTCTTCAGTGCCCAAACACCATGCACACTGCAATAATCAAATTCAATTCCCTGCCCAATACGAATTGGTCCAGAACCAAGCACCATTATCTTTCTTTTATCACTTTTCTTTGCTTCATTTTCTTCATCGTAACTTGAATAATAATATGGTGTTTTTGCTTCAAATTCCGCAGCACATGTGTCTACCATTTTGAAATTTGCAACAATCCCATTATCTTCTCGCATTTTCCAAATTTCATCTTCTGACATACCACTCAAAATAGAAATCACTTTATCTGTAAATCCCATTTTTTTCGCTTTTAACAACATTTTTGGATTCATTTCATTAATCGCAAGCTCATTTTCCATACGAACAATTTTGTAAATGCAACCAATAAAAAATCGGTCAATCGTCGTAATTTCATGAATTTTCTCCACTGAAATTTCACGTCTAATGGCTTCTGCAATCACAAAAATTCGGTCATTATCTACATCTTTTAGTTTTTCTAAAATTTCCTCTTTTTCTAAATCTGCCAATCCTGGCATCATAAAACTATCCATATTTTCTTCTAACGAGCGAATAGCCTTCATTAGTCCTGCTTCCAAATTTGGCGCAATTGCCATCACTTCGCCTGTTGCTTTCATCTGCGTTCCAAGTGTTCGATTGGCTGTTAAAAACTTCTTAAATGGCCATTTCGGAATTTTAACCACTACATAGTCTAAAACTGGTTCAAAACAAGCATACGTTTTGCCTGTGACTTCGTTTTTAATTTCGTCTAATGTATAACCAAGGGCAATTTTTGTTGCCACTTTTGCAATCGGATAACCAGTTGCTTTAGAAGCTAAAGCTGACGAACGACTTACCCTAGGATTTACCTCAATGACTGCATATTCAAAACTATTTGGATTTAATGCAAATTGCACATTACATCCACCTTCAATTTTCAATGCTGAAATAATTTTAATCGCTGATGTACGAAGCATTTGGTATTCCTTATCTGCTAAAGTTTGTGAAGGCGCAATCACAATACTGTCCCCAGTATGTACCCCAACTGGGTCAATATTTTCCATATTACAAATGGTAATACAATTTCCGCTACTGTCACGCATTACCTCATATTCCACTTCTTTCCATCCACTAATGCATTTTTCTACCAAAATTTGCCCAACTCGTGACATATGAATTCCAGAATTAGCAATTTCCTCTAATTCTTCCATCGTGTACGCAATTCCTCCACCTGTACCTCCTAATGTATAGGCAGGACGAATAATCACTGGCAAACCTATTTGGTTTGTGAATTCTACTGCATCTTCTACCGTTTCCACAACTTTGCTACTAATACATGGCTCATGAATGGATTCCATCATATCTTTAAATGCTTGCCTATCTTCCGCATTCTTGATACCTTCTGTTCCCGTACCCAAAAGACGCACATTATGCTCTGCCAAAAATCCACATTCTGCCAATTCCATAGCAAGATTTAATCCAGTCTGTCCTCCAAGATTTGGCAAAATACTATCTGGATGTTCTTTTTCAATAACTTTTTTCACAGTTGTAAGAGTTAATGGCTCTATGTAAATTTTATCTGCCATATTTTTATCTGTCATTATCGTAGCTGGATTAGAATTAATTAGAACAACTTCAATTCCTTCTTTTTTCAATTCTCGACATGCTTGTGTTCCTGCATAATCAAACTCCGCTGCCTGTCCAATAATAATTGGACCAGAGCCAATCACTAATACTTTTTTTATTTCATTATTTTTTGGCATTTTTATTCCTCCCATTCGCTTTATCTAAAATTCCCACTCGCGCGCTTATCGCGCGGATTATACAACAGTTGCACAGCACCCAATCTGGCAGACCAATGCCTCGCCGGCTGAGGCACTGGGGTTGAGGGGAACAGAGTTCCCTCCATAATCTCTTTTTAAAGACTTGCCACAAATTCATCAAACAAATACGACGAGTCCTGTGGTCCTGGACATGCCTCTGGATGAAATTGCACAGTCGCAATCTTTTTATTTTTGTAACGAATTCCCTCTACAGTACGATCGTTCAAATTGATATGTGAAACTTCTGCTATTTCTGGATTAACACTATTATCCAAAATATAGTAACCATGATTTTGGGAAGTTATATGTACTTTTCCAGTCCTCAAATCTTTCACTGGATGATTTGGACCACGATGTCCATATTTCAATTTAGCTGACTGAAAACCATGTGCTAAGGCCATCAATTGATGTCCTAAACAAATCCCAAAAATGGGCAAATCTGTTTTTACCAAATCTTTTATGACTTCAATTTCTTCTCGACAAGTTTGTGGATCACCAGGTCCATTTGACAACAAAATTCCATCTGGTCTTAGTTGTAAAATTTTATTGGCTGACATATTTGATGGACAAACTGTTACACCAATTCCTCTTTTTAAAAGAGAATTCACAATATTATGTTTAAATCCATAGTCCATTAAAACAATTTGCTTTTCATTATTTTTTCCGTAAGACATCATTTGCTTTGTTGTCACTTGCCTTACAACATAACCAACTTCATAATCTTTTATCTTTTTCATAATTTCAGGCATATTACTAATATCAGAAGTTACATAACCTTTCATTGTACCCGACTCTCGCAAAATTCTTGTCAACTTTCTTGTATTGATATTGGTCAATCCTGGTATTTTGTAATCTCTTAAAAATTTATTCAAATTGCCTTCTTTTCTAAAATTGCTATCAAACTCAGCAAGTTCATGAATAAAAACTGCTTTCGCCCAAATATTTTCAGATTCAAAATCCTCTGAAATCGCACCATAATTTCCTATTAAAGGATATGTCATCACAATTCCCTGCCCTGCATATGAGGGATCTGTGAAAGTCTCTAAATAACCTGCCATTCCCGTATTAAAAACTACTTCACAAGCCGTATCAACTGCCATTGCTCCAAATCTTTCGCCTTCAAAAATTTCGCCATTTTCTAGAACCAAATATCCAACCATTTTTTCATCCTCTCCAACTTTTTATTTTGCAAAAATAAAACACTAAATTATAAATCTAGTGTTTTATTAAAATTACTATTCAAGAAAAATGGAAATGCTTTATCAATCATAGCTTTTTTTCTATGATTTGCCATTTTTATTTGATTGAAGCATTTCTTTGTTTTCATTTTTCTTTAACCTCTTATTATTGTATAATATTCTTTCTTATTATTTTAATATATTTTTCCATAAATTGCAAGAGTTTTTTTATAATTTATGATATTTTATTAAATTTCAATTCTACCATGAAAATTTTTTTCAACCAATAACCTAAATTCTTTGTTTTCTGGTTTTTCCAAAAGTGGATCTTTGGTAATAATTTCTAGTGCAATTGCTTGAATTTGTTTTAATGTTTCAATATCTTCAAATAAATTCGCAATTTTAAATTCTGGAATACCATGTTGCTTTGTTCCAAAAAATTCGCCTGAACCACGCAGTTCCAAATCTTTTTCAGAAATCACAAAACCATCATTGGTACTTGAAATAACTTTCATTCTTTCTTGAATCACATGCGAATTTCCTTGATATTTTAAAATACAATAGGACTGATATTCGCCTCTTCCTACTCTACCACGTAGCTGATGCAATTGCGCAAGACCAAAACGTTCTGCATTCTCAATTACCATGATATTGCTATTTGGCACATTCACGCCAACTTCAATAACTGTGGTCGAAATCAAAATATCAATTTCACCATTTTTAAAGCGTTCCATAATTTCATCTTTTTCTTTCGGACGCATTTTTCCATGCAAATATTCCACTCGGTAATTCGTAAAAACTTGATTTTTATAAATTTCTACAAGCTCCATAACAGATTTTGCATCAATTTCCTCATTTTCTTCTACCAATGGACACACCATATAACACTGTCTTCCCTCATCAATATTTTTAACAATAAAATTGTTGACACGAGCTTCCATATCTTTTCGTACTGCATATGTTTCAATTTTTTTACGATTTGGTGGCAATTCATCAATAATAGAAATGTCCAAATCACCATATAAAATCAAGGCAAGAGTCCTTGGAATCGGAGTCGCCGTCATAACTAAAACATCTGGATTATTTCCTTTTTCAGCAATCGTGCTTCTTTGACGAACACCAAAACGATGTTGCTCATCTGTTACTACCAAACCAAGTTTTGAAAAAACAACATTTTCTTCTAAAACCGCATGTGTCCCAATTAAAATATCAATTTCGCCATTTTGCAAACGTTCTAAAATGGCTTCTTTTTTCTTTTTAGAAATCCCACTGACTAATAATTCACATCGAATTTCGTTGTCCGGTAAAATTTGTTCAAATGTTTCCAAATGCTGTGTTGCTAAAATTGCTGTAGGTGCCATAACAACCGCCTGATATCCAGATTTAACTGCTTTATAAGCAGCCACCAATGCCACAATTGTTTTTCCGTGAGCCAACATCACCTTGCAAAAGTCGGTTCATCGGATTTGAGCTTTCCATATCTTTATCAATTTCTTCCAGTACTCTTAATTGCGCTTTTGTCAATCGAAATGGCAATTGATTTATCATTTCTGACATTTTAATTTCTTTTGGAAAAGCAATTCCTTCTCTTTGCACTTCGTATTTACTTTTTAAACTTAAAAGTGCCAATTGCATTGACAGCAATTCTTCAAAAACCAGCCTTTTACGTGCCATTCTAAAGTGCTCAAAATCATTCGGAAAGTGAATTTGTTTGACAGCAGTATTGATATCACACAAATTATATTTTTGCATGAAATATGGTGGCATCGTCTCTGGCAATTTTCCGCTTACCTCTGCTACACCATTTTCCATGATTTTACGAATTGTATTTTGTGATAAACTGTAAGTCAGTGGATAAATTGGAATAATTTTGCCTGTATTTTTGTTGCTTTCTGCCTCTTCATACACAGGAGACTGCATCTCAATTTTGCCGTATTTGCCTTTGGCTTTCCCATAAAATTTATAACGCTTATTTTGCGAAAAAACATTTTTTAAATAAGGTTGATTATACCAAGTAACTTGGCAGCTTCCCGTCTCGTCCCTTACCATTAATTTGCACAATGTAAGGTTTCCACGAATGCGAACCTCATTCATTCGCCCAACTGGATAAGCACAAATCAAAACTTCTTCGCCATCTTCAACTTGGTCAATCATCTTTGGTTTACTTCTATCTTCGTATTCTCGCGGATAATAAGTAATCAAATCTTCTAATGTATTAATTCCTAATTTATTTAAAAGTTTTACTCTGGTTGGTCCAACACCTTTGATAAACTGAACTTGCTTTTTCAAATCCATTTTTATTTCCCCCAATTTTTTATATTATATCGGAAAAATAAAATTTTGGCAAGAAAAACGAAGCCTAAAATTTCTTGGCTCCGCCTTCTTATCATTATGTTTTCAGAAGATTATTTACCTTTGGACCTTTTCTGTGTTGTGATTACCATATTAATAACAATTTCTTTTTTAGTAATATTCTCTTTCCGATATACAACACCCTCAGGCCCACGATATAGCTCTTCTTTTTTTGTCATTTCTTTTCCTCCTGTTTTTTCGATTTATCGTTGTACTTTTATTGTAGCATATTTTTCTATTTATGTAAATACTTTGTGTAAAAATTATACTTTTTTCATTTTTAATCTTTCATAAACATCATTTCTAAGAATGGAATATAACACTGAAACACAAGGTAAACCAAGTAGCAAGCCAAGCATTCCGCCTAAACCGCCTCCAACGATTACAGCAACTAACACCCACATACCTGGAAGTCCAACCGAATTTCCAACCACTTTCGGATAAATGACATTGCTTTCAATTTGTTGCAAAATGAGCAAGAAACAAATAAATATTAGCGATTTTATTGGCGAAACAGATAAAATCAGAACTGCTCCCAAAATAATTCCAATAAATGCACCAACAATTGGAATTAACGCTGTTACACCAACAAATACTGAAATGGTTGCTGCATATGGTAATCTTAGCAATAGCATTCCTAAAAAGCACAAACTTCCCAATATGACTGCTTCAATACACTGACCTCCTATAAAATTACTAAATGTAACTTTTGATAAATGACATATCTCTAATAAACGCTCTGCTCTTTTTTCTGGCAAATACGCTCGAATTAATTTCTTCAATTGGTCTGAAAGTTTTTCTTTGCTCATTAAAATATACACTGCAAAAACAATTGCAACAATGCTATCAAAAATTCCACCAATTACAGAAACCAAAAAACCGATAGAAGAAGTTACAACACTTCCTGCAAAATTCTTAACAAAATTCATAAGTTCATTAATAATTTGTTCCCAGTTAATTTCGATACTACTAATTTGAGCACGAATTTCCGGATATTGCTCTGTTAGCTCCATAGCGCCTTCTTTTATATTGTAAGCAAGTTCTGGAAGATTTCCTGCAAACATCACAAGCACACTAATTAATTGTGGAATTACCAATTTGATAATCAAACCAATAATTAAAATAATTAAAATCAAAGACATAACAATCGAAATCGGTCTTTTTAAATGGCTTGGTTTTGCATTCTTATCTTTCACCTTTTTGTGTTGAAAAAATTTTCGCTCAAAAACGCTCATTGGAATATTCAAAATAAACGCTAACCCTACTCCAAACAAAAATGGCGATAAAATGTTTAGCAAATTAAAAAACATATTTTTGACAATTCCAAAATTTTGCAAAATGAAAAATAGCACTAAGGCATATGTAATAATTTTTATTATTTTTTTTGTATTTTCCTTGTTTAACTCCATATAAACTCCTTATTTTTGAGATTGAATTACGGTAATCAAAATCGTACCAACAATTCCTTCTACAGAACTTCCTCTTGATAAATCATTAATTGGCTTTTCCAAGCCTTGGCAAATCGGTCCAAACATTTGCGCATTTGCCAATCTTTCCACCAATTTACAACCAATATTACCTGCATTAATATCTGGAAAAATTAATACATTTGCCTCTCCTTTTAAACTTGAATTAGGTGCTTTGGATAATGCTATTTCTGGCACAATTGCCGCATCTAATTGAATTTCTCCATCTATTTTTAACTCTGGTACTTTATGTTTTACCCTTTCTGTAGCTTTCATAACTTTATCAATCGATTTTGATTTAGCACTTCCAAATGTTGAATACGAAAGCATTGCCACCTTCGCTTCTTTATTTGTAAATTTTTTATATGTCTTTGCAGAAGTCATCGCAATTTCAGACAAAGCCAAATAGCCTGGATTTTCATTTAATGCACAATCTGAAAATAAATACACACCATCTTTATCACCATATTCTTCATTGGGAACCAACATAACCAAAACTGTTGATAAAATTTTAGTTCCTTCTTTTTCAAAAATGCGCATTGCCGTTTTCAAAATATCCTTTGTGGTATTCATGGCACCTGAAACATACCCATCGCTGTCCCCCAATTTAACCATCATCATACCAAAATAAACTGGATTTTTGACTAACTCTTGCGCTTCTTCCATTGTTACAGTTGTATCAATTTGGGCTAAACACTCTGCATAATATTCTGCCTTTTCTGACAGCTTTGGATTAATCATTTGTGCCCCTGAAATATCAATTTTCTCCTCTTGCGCTTTTTTTTCGATTTCTTCTTGATTTCCCAATAAAACAATATGGGCTAAACCTTCTGCTAAAATAATCTCAGTTGCTTTCAAAATTCTAATATCCATAGATTCTGGCAAAACAATCGTTTTTTTGTCCAATTTCGCTCTTCTTTTTAAATCATCAAAAAATGGCATTGGCTTTCTCCTTTTTTATATTGTTTTTTATTATACCTTAAAATTCAAAAAATTTCAATAGTTTTTTGCAAATTTGCTTCCCCAAAAAACTTTTTACAAAAATCTTGCAAAATTTGACAAAATGCGATATAATTTTGAAAAATAGGAGGTTTTAATTATGAAAAATATTGATGTTGCCATTATTATGGGAAGTGATTCCGATTTACCAATTATGAAAGATGCTGCTAAATTTCTAGAAGATATGAACATTTCTTATGAAATAAAAATTTTATCTGTCCACAGAACCCCTGAAAAAGCGGCAGAATATGTAGAAGAATTAAAAGCCAAAAATGTAAAAGTAGTCATTGGTGGCGCTGGTGGTGCTGCTCATTTGCCGGGTGTCATTGCCGCTCAAATCCCAATTCCAGTCATTGGTGTTCCCATTTATACCAAAACTTTAAACGGCGTTGATTCACTTTATTCCATTGTACAGATGCCATCTGGAATTCCTGTTGCCACAGTCGCTATCAATGGTGCAAAAAATGCTGCCATTTTAGCTACCACAATTTTGGGAATTTCAGACGAAACCATTCATCAAAAAATGATTGATTATAAAGCATCTTTAAAAGAAGGCGTCATCGCTAAAGACCAAAAATTACAAACTCTTGGCTATGAAGAATATATGAAGAACATGTAAAGTTTTGAAAGGAAGAAAAAATATGATTAAAAAATTAAGTAGTGGAAAAGTCCGCGAAATTTATGAAATTGATGGAGACAAATTATTGCTTATGACAACTGACCGTATCTCAGCTTTTGACTATATCTTGCCTACTCTTGTTCCAAACAAAGGAAAAATTTTAACTCAAATCTCTAGGTTTTGGTTTGATTTTGTAAAAGACATCATTCCAAATCACATTTTGTCCACAAGACTAACTGACTTTCCAGAGGAATTTCAAAGACCAGAAAATGATGGCAGATGTATGCTCGTAAAAAAGCTAAATATGCTACCAATTGAATGTATTGTAAGAGGTTATATTACAGGTTCTGGCTGGAAAAGTTACCAAGCAAATGGCACCGTTTGTGGCATCCAATTGCCTAGTGGTTTACAGGAATCTCAAAAATTACCAGAAGCTATTTTTACGCCTTCTACTAAAGCTGCTGTCGGCGATCATGACGAAAATATTTCCTTTGAGAAAGCATCTGAAATCATTGGTTTAGAATTAGCCGAAAAATTACGCACAAAATCTCTTGAAATTTACAACAAATGCGCTGAATATGCTGCTACAAAAGGTGTTATTATTGCAGATACAAAATTTGAATTTGGCTTAGATGAAAATGGCGAATTAGTTTTAGCTGACGAAGTTTTAACACCTGATTCAAGTCGATTTTGGCCTGCTTCAGATTACAAGGTTGGGCAATCTCAAAAAAGTTTTGATAAACAATATTTGCGTGATTGGATTAAATCAACCAGCTATCAACCTAAAAACGGAGAACCAATTCCACAAGATGTGATTGATACTACCTCACAAAAATATATCGAGGCTTATGAATTAATCACTGGAAAAAAATTTGAAAAATTTTGAAAAATAAGGAAAAAATTATGTATCATTTAGTTGTTTTTGCCTCTGGTGGAGGCACCACTTTGCAAGCAATTATCGATGCTATTGAAAGCAGCGATTTGGCAAACTGCAAAATTAATTTAGTTATTTCTAATATGGCAGATTGCTCTGCTTTAGAACGTGCCAAAAAATCTAGTATCGAGACTTATGTTATCGAAAATAAAAAAACACTCGAAATCGATGCCGAATTGGAAAATGTACTTGCCAAATATCCGATTGACCTGATTGTTTTAGCCGGTTATTTAAAGAAAATTGGCCCAAAATTAGTCCAAAAATACACGATTATCAACACGCATCCTTCTCTTATTCCCAAATTTTGTGGAAAAGGTATGTATGGCATGAGAGTGCACGAAGCAGTTGTGGCTGCTCATGAAAAAATCAGTGGCGCAACCGTGCACTATGTCAACAATCACTATGATGAAGGAAATATTATTTCTCAAACTAGAATCGACGTTTTGCCACTTGACACAGCAGACGACGTTGCTGAAAAAGTAAAAGCAGCTGAAAAAATTCAGCTCATTGAAGTAATCAAAAAATTGAGTGAACAAAATAAATAAAAATTCACACATTTTTCACAATTCTACCACAAAAGAGACACAAAAATGTGTCTCTTTTGTAATTTATTATCAGACATTTTTCTTAAATTTTTAACAATAATTTTGAGTTAAAACCTTAACTTTTTCTCGTGTCATATGGAATAAATCTGTAATATATTTTAATACCTTACTAACTTCCTAACTAAATACAGTCAGAACCTCTTGAAATAATGCAGCTTGAAACATAAAAAGAGGTGCTTGGAAAGTTCCACGCACCTCTTCGTATAATTGACAATTACTTCTTATACTTTTTCTCAAATTCTTCATACAAGACTGGCCCATTCTCGCACCATATCCATTCATTACCTTCCATATCAGCATAATTTAAATGAACTTTCCCGTCTGGAAAGCAACTTGATATGCAATACACTGAGTCAATTTCTCCAAGGTATTTTGCTTTTGCTTTGTTATAGTCAGTAAAAACATATAAGTAATTTACCCCCTCGAGTGGATTTTCGGTTATGAGCAAGAGTTTTTTCGATTCCTTGTCAAAGTAAAGCATTGGTTTAGGTCCAGGCCACTCAAGCATCGTCGAATTATCTCCATTAGGACCATCTTTATCATAATCTGGAGGGTAATACCGTCCGTTGATTATTTGGCACCCATACTCTTCCGGATGCTGTGGGTTCAATCCTTTATACTCAAATGTTCCCAACTCGATTTTTTCTCCGTGTACATATTTGATAAGCGTTGTGTCTTGAAATGCAAACACTCCCTCTCCAGATATGTATGCCAATTCCGAGTCAACATCATTTTTAGAAATACTATCAGGAAGGTCTGCTCTCCTATTATTTATACTTTCGCCATCAATACAGATTGCTCCGTGTTCATTAATGGAAACAGTCCGAGACCGAATCGTCATAGGCTTACCGTCCCATTTTCCACTCAAATAAAGTTCCTTTGCCTTCTTGTATACTTTTTCTGCTTTCTCTTGATTAATCTCATCATCTTTTTCATGAGATTCATCTTCTTCATAGGATTCATTTTCTTCATAGGATTCATCACCTTTGAATTCAATTTCCTCAAATTTAGATATACTCTCCAGTGTTGGTTCTAGCATTGCTTCAACCTCTCTGCAGTTACAATTGAAGCCACACTCCCGTCCACATCCTGTAATTGTCAGCATTAAAAAAATACCAACAATCAGAAATAATGTTGTTTTTTTCATCTTGCTACCACCTTTCTTTATGCATTTGTCAATTTTTCTTTTAGATAACAGATTTTAAAATTACAAATACTGTATCTAAATAAATGCTACTAAAAAACATTCTATAAAATTATATAACATTTACATAAAATTGTCAAGTTTTTACAAAAAACATAAACTAAAAAGCCATTATACTAGATCTTTTTCTAATACAATGACTAATTCAAATGGAGCAGGTAGCGGGAATCGAACCCGCATAGCCAGCTTGGAAGGCTGGAATT